>JAGHBX010000357.1 GCA_021160785.1 Planctomycetota bacterium
AAATGATTGCCGTCCTCTTAAACATTTGCGAACTCTCCTTTCTTAGACCCCGCCCAAAACGGAGCACAAACATTACCTCGTCCCAATCCCCTCTCTTGAGAGGAATTGCCACCAATCATCCTACCTACACAACGGGCGACCTGTCAAGTGCGGCAGCGACTTTTTTTTCACTTTCTTGACATTTCCAGGAACCGATGTATTTTGTATCGTAATCAGTATTGCGAAACCTGAATATATGGCGTCGAATGCGGTTTTTTGTCGGAAATACAATGAAAGCACTCGTCCTGACCGAATACAATAATTTCCAGTATAAGGAAATGCCCAAGCCCGCAATCGGCGACGATGAAGTGCTGATCGCCGTCAAAGCCTGCGGTATCTGCGGCAGCGATGTGCACGGTGCAGACGGCAGTACGGGCAGGCGACAACCTCCGATCATCATGGGACACGAGGCCGCCGGCGTCATCGCCGAAACAGGCAAAGACGTTGCCCGCTGGTCAAAAGGCGACCGCGTAACGTTTGACTCAACGATCTATTGCGGCGAATGCTGTTTCTGCCAGGCCGGCCAAGTCAATCTTTGCGACAAGCGTCGAGTCCTGGGCGTATCCTGCGACGACTACAGACAACACGGCGCCTTCACCGAGTATGTCGCCGTCAGCCAGCGGATCCTCTATCGGCTGCCGGATGCGGTAAGCTTCGCCCAGGCGGCGATGGTCGAACCGGTTTCGATCGCCTTGCACGCCGTCGGCCGCACACAAGTCGAGCCCAACGATACCGCCGTCGTTGTCGGGACCGGCATGATCGGCCTGTTCATCGTTCAGACACTGCGTGCGACGGGTTGCGGCTGGATCGTCGCTGTTGACATCGACCAGGATCGACTGGATATGGCCTGCACGTTCGGCGCCGACATCGCCCTGCGGTCCGACCTGTGCGATGTGCCATCGGAAGTACTCAAACACACCGACGGCCTGGGAGCGAATGTCGCCTTTGAGGCAGTTGGCATTGACGAAACTATCAGCGCCGCCGTGGCGTCGGTGCGAAAAGGCGGTACGGTCGTATTAGTGGGCAATGTCTCCCCTGCCGTCGAACTGCCTCTGCAAGCAGTCGTTACGCGCCAGATAAGCATCCACGGCAGTTGTGCATCGTGCGGTGAATATCCGCAATGCCTGGACATGATCGCAAACAGCGAGATTGACGTCGACAGCCTCATCAGCGCAGAGGCACCCTTAGCCGACGGCGCATCGTGGTTTAAGCGTCTGCACGCTCGCGAGAAGGGACTCATGAAAGTTATTCTTGTTCCGTAAAGGAAGTACTAAGAACTTCCAGCAAAGTGAAACGTGGCACGGGCATCCTGCCCGTGTATCATGGGCAAGATGCCCATGCCACATTAAAACACTCAATTTATCAGGTACGCTAAGTATGAGCACGGATATGTTCGATCTGACGGGTAAGGTTGCAATAGTAACGGGTACAAGTCGCGGGCTGGGCCAGTACATGGGTCGTGCCCTGGCAAAAGCCGGCGCAGACCTTGTAATCACTTCGCGCAAACTCGAATCACTCGGCGGGTTCCAGGCTGAGATAGAATCGTCGGGGCGCAAAGCGCTGCCATTGGAGCTGGATGTCACAGATCACGACAGCATACAGAAGATGGTTGAAGCTGCATACTCCAATTACGGCAAAATCGACATCCTCGTAAACAACGCAGGCTGCAATGTCCGAAAGCCGGCCGTTGACGTTACCTGGGACGACTGGAACCTTGTGCTCGATACCAATCTTCGCGGCGTTTTTTTCGTGGCGCAGGCGGTCGCAAAGAAAATGATACCGCAAAAGTACGGACGAATCATCAACATCGGCTCGGTAACCTGCATCGCAGGCTATGCGGGGCTGGCGCCCTATTGTGCAAGCCGCGGCGGAACGAAACAATTGACGATGAGCCTCGCCGACGACTGGGGAAGCCATGGAATCACGGTCAATTGCCTGGCGCCGGGCTGGTTCAAGACCGCCCAGAACGCGGTGCTCTACGAACAGGCCGACTGGCTGGAATACCTTTGCGACCGGATCCCCCTCAAGCGACCCGGCCGCCCCCATGACCTCGACGGCGCCGTGGTCTTCCTGGCTTCCGACGCAAGCCAATACATCACAGGTCAGACAATCCTCGTAGATGGAGGCATATCAACCGGCGCAACAAAGGCAACCGTCGAAACCAACAGCATTTCCAAAGACCTGCAGGGTGATTAACGGAGCTCTCTCAACCGCCCCACCGGTATCAACGGTCCAGTCGTGGGATGAGCAGGCGCATGCCCGGGCGGAGGAGGTTGACGCGGGGCAGGACGCCCTTGTTCGCCTCGGCGATTGCAATCCACTTGTTCGCATCGCCGTAATGCATCTGGGCGATATGGCTGAGTGTTTCTCCTTCGGCGACGACATGAATCAGCGGACCTGCCTCCAACCTGGCCTGCTGACGTTCTTCGATCACATGTTCGGCGACACGTTGCATTTCTTCCTGGAAGGCAGACCCACTATGGTCATGGTCGCTTTCCGGCGGAGGCGAGATTCGTTTTGTAATCTCCGCCGGTGGTGGAACGACGTTCTTGCCGTCAGCCCGTCTGAGTCGCTGGTGGACCGTCCCCCCCGGCCAGATCGAAATAGCGACAACCGCTACTATCACCAGGCCCAGCCCTATGAGCATCCCTGTTTTGACATCCTTGTTCATTGCTCTGCGACTTACTTCTTCAGTTTTGCGCTCTGCTTCTTCGCTCCCAACAGCAGAATCGGCGCCGCAATCGCGATCGACGAATAGGTACCCACGATTATACCGACCAGCATCGCAAATGTAAAGCCCCGTAATCCGGTGCCGCCCCAGATGTACATCACGAACACGACCGAAAACGTCGTAAAGGACGTAAGCAGCGTCCTAGACAGCGTCTGGTTGATGCTGTTGGTAATAATCTGCGGATTCACTGTCGCCAATTTACCACGGTTTTCGCGTATTCTGTCAAAGACAACGATCGTGTCGTTAAGCGAATAACCGATAATCGTCAAAAATGCGGCGATCATCTGCAAATCGATCTTGAAATCGCCTAACAAAAGCGCATCTCCAATCGGTTTGCCCGCCAGATACGTGCAAACGGTTACCGCGCCTAACGTGATGCAGACATCGTGCACCAGTGCCGCTATCGCCGCAAAACCGTAACGGGCCGTGCCGAAACGTATCCAGATATAGGCCACAATCACAATCAGCGACAGGGCAATCGCGATGAGAGCCCGCGTCTTGGCCTCGCTTCCGATCGACGGATCGATTTGAGTAATGCGTGCAAGCGTCGCTTCCATCGAGCCGGCCCGCTTGATCTTGACCGTTTCGTTATCGACAAATCGCCCCCACTGATCCTCATCAAGCTCACGAGACCCCGCTTCGGGATGCACGCTCACATAAACAAAACGCTGCACGGCATCGTCGTCATTCAGTTCGGCAAGGTCGGCGCTCAGGATGTCGTAACCATACCATTCGATGTCCCCGGCATCGGCCTTGTACTTAATCTCCCGCAGCCTATCCTTGATTTCTTTGGCGGTGGTTTCCTGGGCCAGGTCGACAACGATCTTGACACCGCCCAGATAATCGGCCAGTTCCACCGTGTCATCGGCAATCTTCTCCGTCGAAACAACGCTCACGCCAAGGTCCTCACGCTTGCTGAGCAGCCCGTCGAATGCTTTACTGATGGCGTCGCTGACGACCTGGTTGACCACAGGCGGCGAAAATGTCGCCTTCTCGCCGAAAGCCGCCGTCAGAACTTTCGACACCAGCGCCTTGTTCACCTGGCTGGTGGAAACGGCAAACGTCTTGTCGTCCTGTTTTGACACCTCGAGATTGTAGAGCCTGCCGCCGACCGACTCCATTGCTCCTTCGATCGCCGTGGTCACCGATTCATCATCTTTTACCGTCTCATTGAACGTCACCGTTGCCGTAGTGGTATTGGTTGCCGTGGTCGTGATCTCGTACTCAGGATAGTAAGTTTTGTCCTTGTCCACGATCGGATCGCCCACCGTATACACCTTGGCGACATTGAGTGCGTCGCTGCCTAACTCAGCACCCTTGTCCCTGATCATCTCCTCGATAAGGCCTCGGTTATAATTGGGGGCTTCGGTTTTCTTCAGTGTAATCTGGGCGCTGGTGCCGCCTGTAAATTCGATATCGTACTTGCTGTTTGCAGCCTCGTCCCGCGTGAAGAACACAAACAGTCCCGCGGCGATGAGCAGAAGCGACAGAGTGAAGAAGACCGGCCGCAGAGCCATCCAGTTGATATTCGGCTTGCGCAGCAGACGCAGCATCACGAGGCGATTGCGAAGAATGCGGGCGTTCAGAAGAAGGTCGAAAATGACACGTGTTACAAACAACGCCGTAAACATACTCGAGGCGATACCTAACATCAGCACGATGGCAAAGCCCTTGATCTCTTCCGAGGCGACCATACGCAATATCAACGCCACAAAAAACGTTGTGATGTTGGCGTCAAAGATCGTGCGAAACGCCCGTTGATACCCGTTGGCAATCGCCGTACGCAGCGACGAACCGCGATCCTGCTCCTCGCGGATACGCTCAAAGATAAGCACATTGGCGTCCACGCTCATGCCGATAGTCAGAATCAATCCCGCAATACCCGGCAAGGTGAATGTGGCTCGCAGCATCGCCATCATACCCAACACAAAGAGGATGTTCATAAACAGCGCCACATCGGCAATCGATCCGGCAAGCAGGTAGTAAATAATCATAAACCCCGCCACCGCCGCAAGGCCATACAGTCCCGCCTTGATGCCCTTATTGCGGTTGTCCGCCCCGATCGTTGAGCCAATGCTCTTTTCCGAGATGGGCACATCCGAAAGCCTCGCCGGGAAGGAACCGGCATTGAGCTTGTTGATCATGTCTTCCTGCGCGGCCTGTTTATAGTCGCCCGTAATACGACCGCTGCCTCGAATGGCCTGCTCAATATTCGGCGCAGAAAATGCGACGCCATCAAGAAGAATGCACAACGGCCTGCCCTTGTTGTCTCTCGTAATTCTAAAGAACATCGGACTTCCCGCGTCGTCAAGGTCAAAGGAAATCGCGCGGCGGCCTCTCTCGTCTACAGTAGGGCCTGCTTTCCTCAGCTTCCACGGCTTCGTGCGGTCTCGCAGCATACCCTCGGTTGCCTGATTACTCGCCAGGACGTAGTACTTCTCGCCGAATTGCTCAGTAATCGCACCTTTCACCCCAAAATCGGCGATATTCTCAATTTCCGCCCAGATGTACTTCGCATCGGAGGCGAGTTTCGGTCCTTTGCTCTTCAGCTCTTCGCGACGCGCTTCAAGGTCGCTCTGACTGCTCTTGTTGTCCCCTATCGTGGGAAGAATCCTGAACTCGAGAACCCCCGCACCCTTGAGCATTCGCTTCAAATCCTCCGGGTCGTCCAGTCGGCCTCCCACCTGCCGATACACATTGTGCGCCTCCACCGCCGCATCGATTTGGGCGGTCCGGTCGGGGAACTTCTTCTTGAGTTCCTCGATGAGTGCATCTCGCTTTTCAGGCTTCTCCACTTCCAGCACATCGGTTACCTGTCCCACCTCCAGGTTCAAATCCGTAAGTTTCGCCGCCGCCCGGAGCCATTTCGCACGGATACCTGTCTCCGGCTTGGCCAGTTCGTTGGTTACGTCAGCCCACTCCTCATACGCTGCGACATAGTCGGCAATCAGCCTGGTCGATTGTGCATTGTCGTCGACCGGGGCAATCGCGTTCGGATCGCTGTCTTTGGGCGGCTTGCTTTGCTCGACGTATCGCTTGATCGAATCGGCACGGGTCTCGGCATCCATCTTCGACCAACTCGCCGACATCGTTTCCACGACATCGCCTCTCAAGCCGGCTTCGTCCAGACGCACCTTCAATGCGCCCCTGGCGTCGTCCAGTTCATCGCGCCGGGCCTTGGCGGCCTCGAACGCGTCCCACGCCGTCGCCACCTCGCCAAGAATCTTCCTGCGAGGCGAGTTAGGATCCGGATCGGACGCATATTCGGCAAATGCCGCCCGCCGCTTCTCCGGATCGAGGTCAAGCGCGCGCTTGACCTTCCGGAGGTTTACGTTCATCACCTCCAGCGATTTCAGTGCTTTGTCGTAGTCTTTGCGTTTTTGCTTGGTGTCTTCTCTTGCCGCCGGCTGCTTGATTTCAATGCGCGTATCGCCGATGGGCGTCATCTGGATATTCGCCATGTTTGTCGGGTCCACACGTCTCAGCAGGAACGGGATCATGCGCTGGGCGAGACCCTTCTGCTCGGCGCGCGTCAAATCCGATGTGTCAATATCATATGTAAGGCTCCAGCCGCCACCGATGTCAATGCCCGGCTTGAGCTTCAGATGCGGCGGATAAACATTCAAGATGGCAACCGCCACCAGCAAGACAATCAGCAAAAGCTTCCAGATCAGATTCCTGTTCATTGTTTGTTAGTCCTTAGTGCTTAGTATTTAATATTTAGTTGGCGGATTCCAGCCGGGCAACTCCGAATCCCGGCGCGCCGGGAAACTACCAACTCCCAACTCTCAACTCTACTTGTCCCTGTCCGACAAAACCGCCCCTATCGAGCCGGTCGTCACCTTGATCTTCGTGTTATTCGATTCGTCCACCTTCAGCGTAACCTCGTCGTCCTTGATGTCAATCACCGTTCCCAGAATCCCGCCGATCGTCCGGACACGGTCGTTCTTCTGCAGCGAACTCAGCATCTTCTTATGCTCGGCCTGTTTCTTCTTCGGACCCCTGAAAAGAAACAGGTACATCACGACAAAGATCAGTATGAACGGCAGCATCTGCATCCATGGATTCCGCGTTTCCGTTTGATCATCGTTCCCTTTATCCTTCTGGTCTGCCGAACTGTCCACGCCAACAGATGTTTCGGGCTTGTCCTGACCCGCATCACTGGTCAGTTCCGTACCTTCCCCACCCTCGGTATTTTCCTGGGCCAACGCCGCCCGTACCCAAATATCACTCATCACAAATTCCTTTCGAAATCAAATTGATTCTATTAATTTGACAACTCTACCATGTAAAAGCTTCACTGGCAATCAGCAATTTTGCCTTGTCCCTGCATTTTTGAGACCTGCTCAGTCGCCCATTCGTCGAAAACGCCCTGCTCGATCCTCTCACGAATGGTGCTCATCAGTCTCTGATAAAATGTTATATTGTGTATAGATAATAAAATCGGCCCTAACATCTCGCCAACATTAAAAAAATGCCGGATCGCCGCCCTGCTGAAATTCTGGCAGCAGTAACACGGACAATCCGCCTGCACCGGGGCAGAATCGCCCGTGTGTACCGTATTTCGCAAACGAATCGCCCCGTCGGGCACAAACGCAAACGCATTACGCCCGTTTCGCGTCGGCAGCACACAGTCGAACATGTCCACACCCGCCTGCACGGCGGCGATAATGTCGGCAGGCATCCCGACGCCCATAAGATACCGCGGCTTGTCCCGGGGTAAAAGCGGTGCCGTCTGCCGCACCGTCCGGACCATATTGTCATGCCCTTCGCCCACACTCAGTCCGCCGATGGCGTATCCGTCGAAGTTCATATCCGTCAGTTGGCGTGAACACAACCGGCGAAGCTCGCCGTCGATACCGCCCTGGACAATGCCGAACAAGAGTTGGTCGGCGTTTGCGTGGGCCTCTTTGCACTGCTCAGCCCAGCGAATCGTCCGCTCGACGGCGTCTTTGAGACGCTTGGGCTCGCACGGATACGGAGCACATTCATCGAAGCACATGATGATGTCCGCTCCCAACGCATTCTGAACCTCGGTTGCCGTCCGGGCGTCGAGATAGACGCGCGAACCGTCGATATGGCTTGCAAACTCCACGCCGTCGTCGCCGATGCGATTCAGCGAACTAAGCGAAAAGACCTGATACCCGCCGCTGTCGGTCAGGATCGGTCCGTCCCAAGCCATTAGATTGTGCAACCCGCCCAATGACCGCACCACGTCAACACCCGGCCGAAGCAGTATATGATACGTGTTGGCTAACACAATACTCGAGCCCGTTTCCTTGAGCTGTTGGGGGGTCAGCCCCTTCACCGAGCCGCGCGTCCCGACCGGCATAAACACCGGCGTCTCGACAATCCCATGCCCGGTGCGGAGTCGACCCCGCCTGGCGCAAGAGTTTGTGTCTTCGGCTGTAAGCTCAAAATGATTCATATCAGCAAGTATGGGTTATTGAACACGGCGAATACTCGAACCGGGAAAATAATGCGACAAAATCGTCTTGAAGTCCTTTCCCTTTCTGGCCATCCCTTCGGCGCCGTACTGGCACATCCCAACGGCATGACCGAAACCGCGACCCCCGGAAAAAACAAACTGTTTGCCCCGTAGCGTTATTTCGTAACTGTTGCTCTTTATTTTTCTGCCCGTAGGGTCCACTGTCAGACGCAAATCTTCGGCGCGAAGCGTTTTGCTCCGACCGTTTACGCCCACCAGACGCAGAGAGCAATTCCTCTTGAAGCCTTCATATTCACTGACCTCCTGCGGTTCAATGGCGACAATTCTCTCCAGACTCTTAAATCGCGGGTATCGCCGGATAATCCGACGACTCACGTCCGCCGCTGCAAAAGACACCGTCGACCACTGAAAAAAA
Organism: Planctomycetota bacterium; assembly: GCA_021160785.1. GTDB lineage: Bacteria > Planctomycetota > Phycisphaerae > Sedimentisphaerales > Anaerohalosphaeraceae > B28-G16. The sequence continues at coordinate 8,635 of JAGHBX010000357.1, forward strand.
CTTCGCCGGGTCACATCCTCGCAATACGGACAGGGCACGCCTCGAAGCGCCTCGTAAGAATCGCCGAAAACATGACTGCTGTCTTCGGTATGCCCCCCGCAGGTCGAACTGTAATAGGTCGGAAAAATCTTCTCGCCGTCGCCCTGGCGACACACCAGCACGCACCCTGACGTTTGACGAACCGCATCCCAGACCATTGGCGATTCCGAACTCATCCCGCCGTAGACCTGGTTGGCCTGGGTGCGCTTGACATCCCATTTTCGTCGCGAACCGAACCTGGCCTTCATGAACAGGCAATAAGTTCTCGCCACAACTGTCTGGGCCTTCAAAGCCTCGCTTTCCCAGTAGCTGGGCATCTCCTCTCCGATAACGCCGGCAAGATAAGACTCCAGGGGAACCGAATTGATAACATCAAACGACTTGCCGTCGGAGTCGACGATCAGTTGCAGATGTCCGCGGTACTTTTCGTTATTAACGCTGAAAACAAAGGGATCGTCCGGTTCAATGCGAACATGACCGCCGAAGATGTGCTCCCCGATCACGATTCCACCTTCCAGCACCCCCGCAAGAACCGCCCCGCACGACTCACTGAATTGCACCGGTATCTGCCCGTCGCCATCCCACACGGTGAAACCGAACGGTGTCGAAAGAACAAATTCCCTCATATTGTCAAAGAGCAGAACTCGCACCCACAGATTACGCGATGTTTCCATCCCGGGCGTCGGCTCTATCGGCCTGGGCTTGTGTCGCATGGGAAAAAACAAAAGACCCGAAACAAGCACCAACGCCAACACGGCAAGCGTTCTAAGAGAGATCTTTCCTGTAAAGCTCAAATCCTTCACTTTCCATCCGAGTCGATCTTTTGCGCCCGCCGAATCCTAATCCAGCGTTCGAAGGCCCAGACCAAAGGTGCTCAATCGGTCCTTGATTTCATTGAGGCTCGTCACACCGAAATTCTTACACCCCAACAACTCGGCCTCTGTCTTCTGAATGAGATCCACAAGCGTATCCACCCCCAACCTTGACAATGCCCGCCGCGACCGAACAGAAAGCTCCAGGTCGTCCATCGACTTCTCCAGAACATCGTTGGCGGCGCCGGCGGCGGCAACGCTTTCACCGGCGGCGGCGGCGGCGGCGGCAGCAGCGGCTGTCTCCTCCACCGCCATACCAAGCGTTAGACCTTTCGTGTCGAGAATCCGCTTGATCTCGACCAGCGACGTCTCACCGAAATTCTTGTAAGACAACAACTCCGCCTCCGTGATCCGCAACAGGTCCCCCAGCGACAAAATACCCATCTTCTTCAGGCAGTTACGGCTTCGAACCGAAAGCTCAAAATCAGATATCGGTATTTCCAGTATCTTCGCACGCCTGTCTCTGCGCCGTTCTTTTTCCTCGTCATAAACCATCACCTTGCAACTTTCGATGTCCTTATAAAAAAGCAGCGCCCTGGCGTGGTTCGGGTGAACCTTCAAAACGCCGCTCACGCACGCCGCCGCCTTCTCGTATTCATCGCGATCTTCATAAATCACCGCCAGGTTGAGCAACGCGTTGACATGCGCCGGCGCATTCCTGATGACCTGTCTGTAATAATCGATCGCCGCACTTTCGTCGCCCCGGAGATCGCAGGCGTAAGCAAGCTGAAACAACGCCTTGGCATGTCCGGGCGCAAGCTCGGCAGCCGCCTTGTAATTGCTCATCGCCTCGGCATACTCACCGCAGGCAGCGGCATACCGGCCGAACTGGTAATGGTAGTCGGCACTGACCTTCTCAAAATTCGAGCAGCTCTTCAACTCCTTGCCGGCTTCATCAAGGAGATCAGCCATAATATATGTCGCCGCCTTCTCAAGAGAAACCGTCAGCGAGTCTGCGTGATGCATGCCGGCTTTGGTAAAGCTCTCGATCGCCTCGTCGAACTGCTTCAACCCGCGATGCGCAAAGCCAAGATACATGTACTTCTCTTTGCAGTCGGGCGCCTTTTTGAGACGTTCGGCAGCATCGCCATACCTGCCCAGAATACAAAGCCCAATACCGGCGGCGAGCCTGTTTTTCAAATTCTCGTCGACCATCTCCTCGAACGAAATGCGGTTGATCTCACTGCCGTTAACATACCCGGCCAGTTTCTCAATTTCCGCGATATCCGGCAGCTTGGCCCCGAATAAATCAACCTGTGCGTCTGCTATTGTCACCATCGCTAATTGCTCCCTTATTCTACTTCTATTCTTAAGCCCTGTTTTTTTCCTACAGGTTTCCCCTGTGTCAGGTCAAAACACCGATAAACGGCGCATTATAGGAAGCTGTCAACAATTTGCAATATAAATTTCACACCTGCTTTAAGTATAATATCACGGCTCCGCTATCTCCTCTTGCTGCGGTTTGCCGACAATCGGCGCTGCCCGGGGAGCATATGACCGCATAATCCATGTTTTTTCTTGCAAAACTGTGTTTTTTCACGATAATCGCGGTTTCTGCTGATTCGAGCCTAATGTCTCGAACACAGGCGCAATATGAGTCCTATATTCAGGTAATTGCTGCAGGAATACTCGGCCGGACAGCACTGACAGTTAAATGAAGGATTTGAGATGAAACAACTCAAAAGGGACGTTATGTGGATGGGGCTGGTCGTAATCATCCTGCTGACAGTGTTGTCGATCTATGGGGCCTTTATCAATACCGAAAACGCTCAGGCCTTTTTCAACTCCGTCCCCCTGGCCGTCTACTGGGTTTTCTTCACCCTGCTGCTTATCGTAGGCCTTTTCCTCTTCCCCCGTCTGATCCATACGCCGGGTCTGTTGCTCATTCATCTCGGCTGCATTGCGATTCTCGCCGGCGGCCTCTGGGGTTCCAACGACGGACACAAACTCCAGAAGAAGCTCCTCGGCAGGATAAAAATGCCCTCTGGCAGGATGATTATCTACGAAGGCTTGAGCGAAAACCGCATCGTCAATGACGAAATCAATCCGGCGTATGCTGTTGACCCTGACAATAATGTCGTCATCTACGAATTCGACGATCATGGCCATCCCATAATCCTGGCCGACGATGATCCCCGCATTCTGCAACTGCCTTTTGAAATCCACCTCAAGGATTTCCGAATGGAGTATTATCCGCCCTTTCTCCTGGTTGACACCGACGACGGCAAGTCATGGAAGCTAAAATCCATTGAAGCCGCTGCCTCGTTCAAACTCGACGACAGGGCCACCCTGAAGATTCTCAACATCTACAAGAACTTCAAGATCGATATGGATAAAGGCGCCTACGATGACCCCGGCCCCGGGTCCAATCCCGCTGTTCAGGTCTCGATCACATATCCCGACGGCACGAAGCACGAGCAGTATGCCTTTCAGAATTTCCCCGGCCACATGGGTGAAAACAAAGAATTCACACTGCGTTACGTCACCCAAGGCATGGTTAAGGATTACTTCAGTGATTTGCAGGTCTTCGAGGACGGCAAGCTCATGCTCGAAAAGACTATCGAAGTCAACCACCCGCTTTATTACGGCGGCTATCACTTCTACCAGAGTTCATACGACGACAAGGCCGGCCAATACACTGTTCTGTCGGTCACCTCCGACAGCGGGCTGGTGGCCGTATTTGCCGGCTTCGCCCTGATGTGCGGCGGCGCCTTTTATCACCTCTGGCTGCGTCGAATCATGGCATATTTCAAAACCGCAAAACAAAGGACCACACATGGAGATTAAATACACACTTCAGGGTCTGCTGATCTACCTGACGATGGCCCATTATCTTGTCGCCTTTGTGCTGATGCTGATGCGCCTCCGCAAGACGGCTGGCGTTGTCTATTTCTTCGGCTTTGTCGCGGCGGTAGTATGCTACGGGTATCGCTGGTATCATGTCGCTCACGTCCCCATGCAGAACCTTTTCGAGGTCTTTTTGACCCTGGGCCTGGTGATCTATCCCATATCGCTGTTCTGCAAACGATATCTGCAAATAGGAGACCCGGCGACGCTTGCGACCGATATGCTCATTGGGTTTATCGTTCTGTTCCCCACGGGTTTCAAATTCAGCGCCGAACCCCAGCGACTGCCGCCGGCGCTGCAAAGCTGGCTGTTCGCTCCGCATGTCGCCGTGTACATGCTGTCATACATATTTATGGCTAAAGCCGCCGTACAGGCCGTCTGCCAACTCCTGGGCCTCAGGAAACGCTCCACCGGCCAACTCCTCGGCGCCGAAATCGCAACCTATAACATGGTCTGCGTGGGCTTTCCCCTGCTCACACTCGGGTTGATACTCGGAAGCTGGTGGGGCAAACTCGCGTGGGGCGATTACTGGGGCTGGGATCCGAAAGAACTCTGGTCATTAGCTTCATGGCTGTTCTTCGTAGGCTACCTGCACTTCCGCCACATGTTCGGAAAGAAGTACGCCTGGATAAACTCGGTCTGGGCCATCTCAGGGTTATTAGCCATTATCCTGACCCTGCTGTGGGCAAATCTCTCAAAATTATTCGCAGGCCTCCACAGCTACGCCTGACAAGCCGCAGTGCTCCCCTTAAAGCAAGACAATAATCAGGCGGCAATGGACAAGCAGTTTTGTGATAATACAATCTCAAAAGGCAAACTCTTATTCGTCATACCAGCTTGCTTGCCAGAGCCAGTTTTCGACGAACCTCGTTAAATCGATCGCATCAACCTTACCATCCCGGTTGTAATCAAATCCCTGGCACCAATCAGGTCCGGCGCACACATGACCCTTCCAAAAATACGCCAAAGCGGAAAAGTCCTCAAAATTCACTATTCCGTTACCAGTGAAATCTGAAAGTTCGCCAAAGGTATATTCATCGGCGCCCATATCTATTCGTCCGGCAATCACTCGAGCATCGCCGTCAATGTCAAGTTCATCAGCCTCTGCCGCGTAATCTGGATCGCCTGTGTCAATACAGGGTGAACCGGACGATAAGTGGTAGTCGCCATCCACCCAGAAATCGTCGTTTATATCTTCAGGTGTGCCGTTGGGGTCCCAATATCCCGGTTCAACAAAATAGGGATCGTCATTGATGTTGCCGATACCGCCGGACGCCCAATCCTGAATGCAACTGTAATTCGGCTCAGAGGAAGCCGAAATCTGATCACCGCCGGACTCGGTAACATTTCCCCAGATGATGCAATTGTCAATCAGGCCGCTGCAACTCCTTACCCCCGCGCCGTAATCGGCAGCGTAGTTGTCGGCAATCGTACACCCGGTGATATCAGCGTCTGAAAAATACACGCCTCCACCGTAACCGTCGGTTGCATTGGAAGTAACAAAGCAATTTGCCAGTTCCCCATTGCACGATGACAGACCGGCGCCATAATCGACGGCATAATTACAACTTATCGTGCAATTACTGATAGTACCATCACAGTGTGCAGCTCCACCGCCTGTTTGGGCCATGTTGAAGGTAATACTGCAATTACCGAGATAACCGTCATAGTCATACAAGCCGCCGCCTCGTTCATCGGGATAAGGTCCATTGGCATTGCCGCCGGTAATAGTAAAACCGTCAAGAATGGACGCAACAGTTGCACCACTTCCGGTTATGATGTGAAAACTATTCTCGGCCCGGTTAGGATCAGTTAATAAATCATAAGAGTCCGTAAGCCGGTAATCATCACCGTTGAGATCGCCGCTTAGGATAGTCTCATAGCTGCCTGGATCGCGGTCGTACCAGTTTGGGTCGCCACCCGATGGGAAACCGCCGTAAATACTCACACCATTTATCAATTCAAAAGCCCAATTGCGATCACCGGGTGTGATGCCTTCTCCTTTATCCGGCTTGTATACACCTTCGGCAACCCATATATAATCGCCGGTTCCTGCGGCAGCGATAGCGTCCTGTAAGTGATTGAATGCGTTGGCCCAGCTTGCCCCATCATTGTTGCCGGCGGCATTGGCATCGACATGGAAAATCGATGGCTCAACCCCTGCACCGGATAATTGTATATCCACAATGCTCTCGTCAGCATCATTACTGACGATGGAGAGCACTGCATTGTAGTCCCCAACAGCGGAAGGCAGAAAGATAACCTTCAGGTCTTGAGATGAAGATGGGCCGACAGTGAAAGGTAATTCAGGTGCCTGCGCCAGGTCAAAGCCGTCTGCCGGCAACCCATTCAAGCCCGTTACAATAAGATCGGCGACTCCGGGGTTGTGTATGGATACGGAGCGTTCTATTGATACCCCGACAACAACGGGCCCATAATAATGGGACGCAGGGGTAACATCTATTTCCGGAACCGGGCTGAATGTTACGTACACCGTGTGATCTGCCTGTATGTCGGCAAGTGTATAAGTTGCTCCGCCGGCCTGGACGTTATTGGCATCTACGTACCACTTGTTAACCTCATAGTAACTATTTGGTGCAGCTGTGAAAAGCTGATCTTGCCCGGACAACTTGATAAATGTTTCGTAAGGATCGATCGCTCCATTCGGATCTGCTGAAACTGTAATATTGTATTGCAGCAAAAAGGCGGCAGCCACTGTCTTGTCGCCGTCCATAGTAATGGACCAGACGCCCTCGCCGTTGTCCGACAGACCACCCGCGTCATCACCACTCCAGCCGTAGAAGTCCCAGCCGAGAATGGCTGTTGGTGTCAGTTCCACCACCGTGTCGTGGTTATAAGCACCACCGACAGGATTAAGCAACACAGAGCCACCGCCAACCTCGTTTACGGTTAGTGAATGCTGGTCGATAGCGAAGTTGGCCTGAATTGTCATGTCGGCTGTTACGTTCTGGATTGTCAGCGGATCGTCCACTCCTGTATAATCGCCTGTCCAGCCGTCGAAGTGATAGTTGGGGTCGGCGATCGGGTCCATCGGCGTACAGTCGCTGCCGTGATCCACTATTTGCACGAGTCTTCCGGTAATACTTCCGTTGGCCCCCTCAACGAACGTCACTGTGTGCTGGTCAATCGCGAAGTTGGCCTGTATTGTCATGTCTGCTGTTATGTTCTGGATCGTCAGCGGATCGTCCACTCCTGTATAATCGCCTGTCCAGCCGTCGAAGTGATAGTTGGGGTCGGCTATCGGATCCATTGGTGTACAATCGCTGCCATGATCCACTATCTGCACGAGTCTTCCGGTAATACTTCCGTTGGTTCCCTCGACGAACGTTACTGTGTGCTGCGGTGTGGTCATAATGTCGCCGGTTATTTCCACATCGTCAATGTTCCAGCCGGAGTAGGCATATGCCCAGATCGAAACCTCATAACCCCACCGTACGTAAACAGCGGCTTGATCGTCGGCAACCGAATTAATGTCATAATCCATGAGCCGCCAGGAGTTGTCGGTCACGTCGCCGGAGTCGCCATTTCCCCAAACTGTTGTCCATGTGCTTGCGTTATTGGATACCTCTACAGTTGCGGAGACATAGGGCTGGTAATCAGAATTGAGCCAGCGATAGAACTTTAGATGAATGTTTTCAAATCCAGAGCAGTCGATTGACTGCGTTGTCAAGTAGTAGGGTCCTCCCACGGACGTGCTGTAGTCTCCATCGAGGTTGACTCCGTATACCTTTGAGCCGGTATACCCATTAGCAGGATCGGGCTTACCGTATGACAGCCCTCCCTGGCCTGTTGGCGCGCCAAACTGCCACTGCCCGGTTGCCGACCAGCCGGGATCGGTATCCATGTTTTCAAAGTATAGCGAACTGACGATACTGATTGAAACAGTTGCCGCGTTGGAATCCCCGCCATCAGGCGGCACACCGCTGTCATCAGCCTTAAATTGAAAACTGTCCGTCCCCGTATATTCGGCATCAGGTGTGTAGACCACTTGATTGCCGCTATCAGCCAGCGTATACGGTATGCTGCTAATGTCTGCTGCGCCGGGATCACTCAAACTCCCATTGCTCGGAAGTGATGTAATAATGTAATTTAAGACACCCGGCGGATTTGGCAAATCGTCGTCCGCAGCCATCAGCGGAATCGACACGAAGGTATTGATTTGTGTGCCGGCATTAGCATTTTGTGCAACGGGCGGATAGGGAACAGAGCCATTGTCATACACAAAGCTCATCGAATCGCCCGCTGTCGAAATACTATGGAGCGTATTATCGGTAACAATGATGTTCCCACTTTGATAGGCATCTGTGTTGGGATGATGTCCCGGCCCGGCGCCAATCCGGGAGATGCCTGCGGCGTGATAGACATCAGAACCGTCGCCGCGGTTGTTATCCTTTTCGAGATCATAATTACCGTCGGCTTGCAGCAGAACTACACGGTAATGCTTTCCATTGGCGGGCCAACCGGCCTGACCGGGATAGCCTTCGGTATCGTAGTCGGCAAGGTCGTCAATGTGATATATGCACAAGCCGCCCTGTGGTATTGACGATTCGATCCCGACCGGCTGACGGTTTTCGATGAGCAGGTATTCACTGGAAGGATACCCGTAGTCGATTCGATAGGCCTGCGGGTTCGTTTCAGCCTGTCCAATGGTGTAAAGTCCCGGCTCGCTGATAACTGTCGGCGTCACCCACCCCAGTTGGACCTTGCTCCATGCCGAAAAATGCGGCGGATGAAGTTGGGTGCCGTCAAAGCCCCAGGAATTGGCCATTATACCCCATGACCCGATGCCTGCGCCGGACCCTTCCGTATCATACAGGTCGGGCAGGCCGAAAAAGTGTCCCGTTTCGTGGGCTATCACAGCGAATCGGACAATGTCGGTTCCGATGGTACCCCAAAGAGCAGGTTCTGTGTGGTAATCATAAACCTTTACTCTTGTGCCGTTAACAGTTCTATCATTGCTTGTCCATCTACCGCCCGGAAGCTGCCCCAGGGACCAGCGGTGTGACCATATCCAGTCATGATCCCCGCCGCCGGTCTCGGCGCCATAACCGGAGTGGATAATATCTATCGCATCTATGTAGCCGTCACTGTCATCGTCAAACTGAGAAAAATCCACTAATGGGTCAACCAACTCCAGCGCATCCCGTACCATACCCTGGGCATTTTTAGGGAAAGAACCTTCCGTACCATCACTGCCGTCAGCGTAATACGCCTCAGTATGAGGCAGTGTCACCCACGCAACAACCGTGCTTTCAAGAGTCATTGCACCATATGAATTTTCTAAATATAAATCCTTCACACTCCCCGTAGGCGCCAGCTCAGCATCCCCGCCAATTTGATTAAACAATATGTCGTAATCGCCCGCATCACGCGTATGCACACCATATGTATGGTCGCTAAACTTACACAGGACGACGAGGTTTTTGACCGTTCCCGAAGGCGGCGCCGCGGCAGGGGCGGTTGATGATTCGCTCCCGCCAGACAGAAAGGATGGGCGACGTGAACGTCGAACTTTGCCTGGCGGCAGCGTTCTCTTTTTCAGCCCCGCAGCCTTTGGGTTATCCACGCCAACGGTCAGCGGCGTCGCTATTAAACGATTGTCCTTGTCAAGCCGGCCATAGGCGTATCGACCGTTGTCACGGACGACGGTATAGCCATCGGTATCTTCATACCAGTGAAACCACTCGTTACCGCGGATATGAATCCGGACGGTCTTGCCGTCGGGCTGGCGGACCTCGAAGGAGGCGGGGTTGGCCGATATCGCAAACAAACTGCGGCACATCAATACCAGAAACAAGAAAAGTATATATCTATTGTGGCGTACATCAGCGAGATATGAAAGAAATTTATTCTTTTGCCGCATGGAGGAATAGTTTTGGCATGATCCAGGCGCCGGCTCTTTCATTTCTCCCTGTCCTTCTACATACTTGCTGCAAGATTTTCCCGCTTCTTCGCATCTTGCTTTTTGTTTCATCTCTAGCGCCACAAATAGCTAACACAAGTAGTCTATGTCCCTAAACTGTCAAGATGGGTTACTTGCGCCGAAACCGCGTATGAATGAGGTTTTCATTATCTTTCCTGCCGACGTCATTCATTATATTAGCAAAAAACACCGTAAATGTCAAGAGCGCAGGCTCAAAAGCAAGAGATTTAATCAACGGATATAGAATATTCAAGCCAATGCAGGGAAAAAACGCCCATCTCGGCAAGGTTGACGACGCCATCGCCGGTCCGCCGGGGCATAATGTCATAATAAGGTGTTGTACTGAGCCAGTTTTCGGCCAAAATGACCAAATCCAGGACATCAGTTGTACGATCACGCGACAAATCCGCCTCGAACGGCCGGGCCTCGGGTAATACCCGCACCTCCGTCGTGAAGTGATAGTCATAATCACTGATGCCGATAGATGAAGTCTGGTAGTCATAGACCAACTCGACAAAGTATGATCGCCAACCGGTCGGCGGTATCCCGGGATCGGCCATGTAAACGCCCGGCGATTGTTCCGTCAGCACGCTGGATGTCCATGTATTACCAATGGTCACCTGACGGAAGTCGCGGTCAGTCGGATTGTCCGCCCGCCACAGCTTGACCTCGACAGGTGTGTCCGTGGTGAGCACCGTCATCGAACCGTCGTCATTGAGCGTCCATGAAAATTCGGGACGCGGCCGGCCTGTCAGGAACGCATCGTAAAAAGGAACCATGTTCTCGAGCACCTCCTCTTGTGCGCCGTCCAGATAGTGATTGGTATTGGGCACTGTTCGCACATAGGTTTCACCCAACAGGTCGTCCAGGTAAAACTGTATCGAATCGTGAACAAAAAAATCGTCCCCAGCCACCGTAACAATGAACTTGGGGATGGCCAGGCGATCGCGGTATTCATAGGGATCGACAATTGCCAGCAGGTCATCGGCGCGTGGCGAGTCAAACCGGTCAAAGATATTCATTTCCTCATACGGCCAGAGGGCATCGGCCCAGAAGCCGTAGCATGACCACTGATGAGCAAAACTCCGCCGCATGTTCAGCAGATCGCTGACAATCGGCGCCACCGCCGTAACGCGGGTATCGACCGCGGCGGTCAGCCATGCCGTCCAGCCACGCTTGGAACCGCCGGCCAATACGAAGCTGTTGATCGTTTTGCCCGCAACGCTGTCTACAAATTCCTGTACCGCATCCATGCAGCGGACGGTTGATTTGACCATCGGCAACTGCACCGGCCAATACTCGTCGCCGCCCTGAAGGAACTTATCCCATGAGTAGGCGATTATTTCGTCCTCACTGCGGGCAAATGTTTCGTCGGAAAACTGTAAAGGCTGGTTGGGTACGCCTCGCAGTTCAACAATCACCGAACGTGTGCCCGCGGCAAGACTCCGAAAATCACTATAGCTCGGATCGGCCGGATCGATGATCGGCGCCGGATCACCAATGTCGCCGTCATTGATAAATATCAGCGCCGTATCCTTAACCGATCCTAACAACCACTCAAGCTCCGGCACGATGATTGTCACCCAGTGCGTCCAGACGGTCGTGTCCACCTCGCTCGGCTGGCGCCATGCCTGCGAAGTCACTTCAAGGACATAGGCCCGCGTACCGTTGGAACTGTCATATTCGGATGGGCCGTACTGGCTCCAGGAAAAATTGCTGTCCGGCAGGGCTACATAATCGTCAAGAGCTGTCGAAAAAGCGACATGACTAATACATAGCACCGCGACAATGCATGTCGAACAATAGGATTTTGTTTTCATGGCCGCCTCCGAGATTTGATATTGGTTTTAGATATCTGCTTTCGTCGTTGTGTCAATTCGCGCCAGGTCGTTAAGACAATGCCTTCTTTTTTGATGAAGGCCTTAATATCCGGGTCGATCATCAGGCGAAGTTCGGCATGTCGCGCGGCCCCGGAACTCGAGATATGCGAGAACGTTTCCGAAGGCAGTGTGCAATGGACGATCACCTCTGTAATACCCGGCTGCATTTCC
>JAGHBX010000143.1 GCA_021160785.1 Planctomycetota bacterium
CCAACCTCCCCCGCCAGATACAACTGCAGCCCGACGACGATTCCTACGATCCGGACGAGTACTACAAGCTGCGTGTCTCAGGGACCAACGACTTGTGTACATATACCATAGAATGCTGGGCGTATCGACAAGAAGGCGCCGAGAGAACCCTGCAAAGCAATCTAAAAGCACAGTTGCGTCTGGACCCATGCATAGCGTATTGGGCGGGCGGAGATACAATCGAACGCAACACCGTCACAATCAACGGCGATGTTTACTGTAATGGAACCCTCACAAGTTCGGCCGTGTTGAACGGCGATGTTTTCGCCGCCGGTTTCACGGGAATCAGCGCCGGGCAGTTGTATCCTCTGCCCTCGCCCCCGGACATACCTTTTCCTGACCTGCAACCGAGCCTTTACACCTCTCAATACGACTATGTAGAAGACTGGGATTCTCCTGCGGTGGGCTCATATTTTTCACATGATTTAGAAGTCAACGATTGTAACAATCCCTCTCCTAATCCTCTTAAGTTTTTTGCACCCGACAGCTCTAATCCCGCAGGTGTCCTTTATTGGGACGGTCCGGAGCTTGGTGATCTGGTTATCGACAATGTTAATATTACAGGCACCCTGGTGGTTGACGGAAATGTCTTCGTCAGGGGGGGGACGACAATTACTCCTGTGAAGAATTTTCCCGCTCTTGTAGTAACCGGTACTCTTAATGTTGAAGCTTCCGGTCGCCTTGACATTAACGGTCTCGTTCAGACCAACGCCATGACAGTTGCCGCCGATGCCGGCAACATAACAATTACCGGTGCGCTGTTCGTAGAGACAGGCGGTATGAATGTCGTCGATCCTAGATACGGTGGAAAGATCACTATTACCGTAGATCCAATGAAATCGGCGATAATAACCGAGTATAATCCAGGCCCCACTTTTCGCAAGTGGTCCCCGGCGGGCGATGCATTTTTCAAATATATCATCCGGAGAAATCCAACGCCGTAGATGGTCGGTAATCGGACCATCAGGCGGGTTTTTCCCGGAGATTCCCAACAAAAAAGGGTTTGGCCCGAACCGGTGGCGTTGGCGTCACAATAGCACCAAGCCGGGGGGTAATAATGACTGTAACGATTATAGTGAATAATATGGACCGCTTGGGCGATGCGTCGCCTCAATTCGGCGTTCAGTTCGGGTCCATGGGTCGTTTTTCTCGGGCTTTCGACTTTGCCCAGGGCGCCGCCAGGCCACATTTACATTTTAATTATGGAAACTGCGTCAAGAGAGGCGGATGTTCATTAAGCCGCCGATTGCAGATGACGAAAAAGTATTCGGATGTATCTATCGACTCTGTGTCTATGAGTGGTGAAAAGATGGGAAAAATAACGGGATTATCAGAACAAAATTTGGTCCGGCGGGCTTGCGGCTTCACGCTGATTGAAGTCATTGTGGTGGTTGTCATCCTGTCGATCGTCGCCCTGATGGCGGTGCCGATGTTCGGCTCAGCGGCCGATATCCAGCTTAAGGCCGCCGCCAACATGATTGCAGCAGATATCGAGTATGCCAAGAGCATGGCCATCAGCAGACAGCAGAATTATTCGGTTGTCTTCAACAGCACCGACGAATCCTACGAGGTGCAGGATTCGGGGGGCAATGTTATACCACACCCCATTAATCCCGTAGATCTGGCCGTAGATTTTGATGATGACCCTATGTATTCACGATTGAACCAAGTGGTTATTGTCTCGGCTGTTTTTAATCCCGATAGTGAGGAAACGATTACTTTCGATTACCTCGGCAGTCCCCACAGCGGCTCGTCGGCCGGTAATCCGCTGGACAGCGGTGTCGTTACCCTTGAGGCCGGCGGCATCCAAATGACTATAGAAGTCGAGCCGATCACTGGATATGTCACTATTAACAATTAGAGATAGAATGAAGTTTATGTTTAATTTGCGTAATAAAAATATCGGACCAATCGGACTGGACCTTGGGCACAACCCCATCAAGATGATACAGCTTGCATGGTCTGACGACAAGATATGCGTCGTCGCCGCCGAGGAAGCCGATTATGTGCGCGATATGAATGTCGCCGATGAAGTCGGACGAGAATCGGTCATCTCCGCCGTCAAAGGCATGCTGGCAAAAGGCAGTTTCAGTGGCAGAGAAGTTGTCTCATGTCTGTCAAATGACAGCCTCAAGATAAAAAGCCTCCGGCTTGACACCGCGGACACCCAGCAGATAGAGCAGCAGTTCAAGACTGAATTCGCCCCGCGTTTCGGGCTCGATGCAGACGCCGACGAAATTCGATACATGATTGCAGGTAATGTCTACCAGGGCGACGAGATGAAAAATGAGGTTATCTTCTTCGGTATGGACAAGGCCGGCATCGTGCAGCACTTGCACCTGCTGGAAGACGCCGGGTTGACTCCGGTCGGCATCGATGCCGTTCCATGCGCCCTCTTCAGGAGTTTCCAGGCTTCGCTTAGACGCCAGGAGGACCAGCAGCTCGTCAGCGTACTGGTCGATGTCGGAAGTTTGTTCACGACAGTCATTATCGGTCGAGGGCAGGAAATCATTTTCGTCAAGCAAATCCCCATTGCCGGCGAGCGCCTCAACGCCGATGTCGCTTCCAAACTCGAAGTTACAGTGGAGGAAGCCGGACTGCTGCGGGCGAAGCTCAAAAACGATACGGACGGTTCCATCATGGAGGCTTCTACAAGGCAGGCGGTGATCGACGCCATGAGCCGAACGATAGAAGAACTGGCAAAGGAGATATCGCTTTGCTTTAGATATTACGCCGTTACTTTCCGAGGGCAGCGTCCCACGGAGGTCGTTTTTGCCGGTGGCGAAGCGGATGAAACAACACTGCTGAAGGCTCTCAAGAGACATCTCGGCGTTTCGATAACAATTGCGGGACCTTTGCGGGGCTTTGATTTGAGCCATGCCGATTTTAAGGACCGCCATGACGCAGAGATGTCCAAATGGGCCGTGGCGGTCGGATTGGGTATGAAAGGGATGGATATGTCTACCTGCGAGAGCGAATGTTATGAAAGAAATTGATTTTATTCCTGAGTGGTACAGGACCGGCCAGAAACGAATGGTCAGTTATCACAGGCAGTACGTGTTGATAGCTTTCCTGTTTGTCGCGCTGTTGTCATGGAGTCATTTTGCAGGCGCATTTGTGTCTCGGGCACAGGCAAGGGTCGAGGCGACAGAGTCTCTCCTGAAGATTGAGGAGCCTCTTTTGCAGGCTTATAACAGGACCAAGGCCGGTGTTGCCGATTTGCAGAGCAACGTCCGTGTTATCGAGAGGGTCCGGCCTCGCGTCGATGTGTCTCATGTAATCGCCGAGTTGAGCCACCTCGTAAGTGATCAAATCGTGCTCAGCAGGATTGATGTCCGCAGCGAGGCCCTGAAGTCTTCACCGGCGGCGGCCAGGAAACATGTCGTCACAATAGCCTCCCAGGGTGATCGTGGCTCGTCGGTGCTTCCAGAGGAAAGCATACGAAGCAAAGTTGTCATAGTCGGCATAGCCGCCGAAGCGTCTGATGTGGCGTCTTTAATATCGAAACTGGAAGAGTCTCCCTGGTTTTGCCGCGTCATTCCGGGCTACTCGAGAAGCAAAAAAATCAAGGATGTCGTGGTCACGGAATTTGAAATCGGATGCTACGTTGCCAATTATGTCCAGTATCCCGGGGTGGGCCAATGATGAAACATCCTGAGAAAAAACAAGTTCAGATTATCGTTATCGCCGCGGTCATCATTGTCGGTTTCGGAGTTCTGCGGTTTTATCCTCTCGTCCGGCGGATGGCGAAGATAAGGCGGACCCGAGGCGAGCAGATCGCCGCTGTGGCGCAAGTGAGGCAATACACCCTGGGCATCCCCGCGCTTCGCAAGCAGGCCGACGACCTCCGCGTCCAACTTGCCGACTACGATCGAAGGATACCCGGCGGTCGTCAATTCGCCGACCTCTGGCGCCGGATGGCCGAGGCGATGAGCAGGCACAATCTCCAGGATCGGATTGTCCAGCCCGGAGTGGAAACGACAGGTCAAAGCATCGGCTGTATTCCGATAACGATACAGTGTTCGGGAACGCTCGAGCAGACG
Source organism: Planctomycetota bacterium (assembly GCA_021160785.1). Lineage (GTDB taxonomy): Bacteria > Planctomycetota > Phycisphaerae > Sedimentisphaerales > Anaerohalosphaeraceae > B28-G16. The sequence goes on from JAGHBX010000143.1 coordinate 4,083, forward strand.
TTCGAGTTTCTAAAATCGCTTGCCGATTTCGAGCGTCTGATCCGCATAGAGGAGCTCCAACTGCAAAATGATGCCGAGTATTCGGGGTGGATCAAGTTGAATGCGGACGCAAAAGTTTACTACCAGGCAGCGGTCGAGGCGAGCATTTAGGCGGCATAGAATATATGAAACGCAATAAGACACATAAAAATAACGACGCAGCATTGCTGCAGGGCCTTCCTGTTTCCAAAAGCAAGCTGATCATTGCGGTCGTGCTCATAACGGTCATGGCCTTCATGTGGCTGCGACTGCTGGTCTTCAATAAGACGCCCGACACCGTTGCAGGCGGCACGCTGGGCGGTCCTGTCGGCGCCCAGGTCGGCAGCACCGCCACAAAGCCTGTGCCTGAATTGACATATAGAGAACTTCCCTTTGTGCCCGGTCGCCATGATGTGCTTGCAAACGACATCTTTCGTTCTGGAACCTGGCTGGTCTTCGGGGCAGTGGATGATACGCAAAACACAGTCGGCCCCGACGTCGACGAGCACGCTTTAACCGCCTCGGATATCCGAAACATTACCGGTCTCATCACCCTTGACGGCATCATCGCCGAGCAGGGGACCCGGACGCCGGAGGCGTTTGTCAACGGCAAGCTGGTATCAGTCGGCTCAAAAGTAGCCGTCGAATACAATAAACGGTCGGTCGAATTAACGGTAACAGAAATTCACAGAAACAAAGTAGTGCTAAGGGTGGGAGAACAAGAGGTCAATGTCATGATAGTTCAGACGGATTAGTCTGGATAATGGAAAGGAAGGTGCAGTATGTTCAAAAGAGAGAAAAGAGTCGAGAAATTAAAAACAGCAAACGGTATGGTGACGTGGTGCCTGGCGCTGGCGGTGCTTGGGGCAATGGCGCTGGCCCAGGTTGAACCGTCCGTTGAGATGCCGGTTGCGCTGCAGGAGGCGCCGGAGGTTGTCGAAGACAGTCAACCTGAAGCTCCCGCCGCCGCAGAAGACGAACTGGGCGCACAGGCAATACAGTCCCTGAGTTTCAAAGAGGGCACGACAATAAGCGCTGCGCTCAGGATGCTGCAGCTTAAGTACCAGAAGAACATCATTCCGATATCCCGTATGGACGACCAGATTACCGTATTCGAACTGTTCAATGTCACATTTGACGAGGCCCTCCAGGCGATCATCGGAATAAACAAGTTCGAGGAGCAGGAAAACGGCTCTATCACGGTCTACACCCCCGAAGAGTACGAACAGATTATGGCCGACATGAGGCGGATGGAGACCAGGATATTCACCTTGTACTACATATCCGCTGAAGAAGCCAAAGAACTACTTACACCTGTCATGAGTGAGTCCGGCAAGATTGAAGCCACTAAAGCTCCGGAAACCACTATCTCTTCTGATGATGGTCTTTCCGTAGAAGAGGGTGGGACTTCAATATCAATCCATGATTCAATCGTGATGAACGATTATCCTGAGAACATTGCCGACGCAGAGTCTTTGATTAAGCAACTGGATGTCAGGCCTTCACAGGTTCTTATCGAGGCGACTATCCTGACCGCAAGTTTGATTGAAGGCCTGGAACTCGGTGTAGACCTTAATTTGATGGCTGGCGCCAGCTTAAGCGGCACTGCGTCAACGGATACAATTGTTGCCGAAGACAATATTGACAGAGGATCTGCCGGAAGTTCTCCGATTTTGCAGGTAGACGGGCTTTCGGGTACTCCGATTGAGACGTTTGGCTTTGCAAAGGCAGGTAGTGACGGTCTCAGGCTAGGCATTAGCACGGGGGATGTCCGGGTATTCATAACGGCCCTGGAGACCGTCACCGATGTTACAGTCCTTGCCAATCCTAAAATCCTTGCTCTGAATAAGCAGTTAGGTACTGTGTATATCGGGCAAAGAGTTGGCTATCGCAGCAGCACTACCGTTTCAGCCAGCGGTAATGCTTCAGATGGGGAAGTAGAATGGCTGGAATCAGGCACCAAACTCACGTTCAGGCCCTATATAGGCAAGGATGGCTACGTTCGTATGGATATTTATCCCAAGGACAGTGCCCTCACCGGTGAGCAGATTGAGGGAGTTCCCAGTGAAGTAACAGCCGAATTGAGCACGAATATCATGGTCAAAGACGGTGAGACCGTTGTAATAGGAGGCCTGTTCAGAGACTCCGTAACGTCCTCCAAGTCCCAGGTTCCATTGTTAGGCGATATTCCGGTTCTGGGCGAATTGTTCAAGGGCACTAACGATAACTCGGTACGTCAGGAAGTGATAATTCTGCTGACGCCTCACATCATAAAGGATACTTCGGAACTTGACGGCGACAAGAGAGCCGCCGACGTCGAGCGAAAACGGCTGGGCGCCCGAAAGGGTCTCCACTGGATTGGTGTGGGTCGGCTTTCGGAAGAAAGCTACACAAAGGCGGTCGGCCTCTACTCGGCCGGCAATACCACCGGCGCCCTGCGCGAACTCAACTGGACGCTGAACCTCAGACCCACGTACCTGGAAGCCCTGAGATTGAGAGAGCGCATTGTCCGCAAAACTTCCGGTCAGGGCGAAGAGGTCATTGAGCGCATCATGCTCGGTGCAATCGAACGTGAAGAATCGCAAAACTGGATCAGACGATAGAGCGGCAACTTAAATGTTAATGTTCCGGGCGGTCCTTTGCGGCCGTCCGGAGCATAGATAAAACGCAAATACTGTTAGGATGCAGCGAGGTACGGACAATGGAAAAATGTAAAAGAATTTTGATAGTTATGACAGGTTTGGCTGTTCTTACGATGTGCCATGGATGCAGCTCTTATGCCGATAAGAAGATGGCTGCGAAAATGAAATGGGAGAAGGTCTCGGCGGAGGCGAAAGTCAGGGTTGCAAAGGATCTCTTTGAAAACGGCAGATATGAAGATGCGCGTACAACCGTAGAGCAATGCCTCGCTTCCGATCCGGAGCTTGCCGACGCCCACCTCCTGATGGGAAAGCTGCATTATCTTGACGGGAGGATCGCTGCGGCTCGAAGTTCCATGAACACCGCTATCGAGTACGACGAAGACCTCGACCAGGCGTGGTACTGGCTGGGCGAGATTGCTCAGCACAACAAGCAGCCCGTCCAGGCGATGGAATACTACGACAAGGCGATCCGCCTCAGACCGGCGAACACGGACTATATCATCGCGGTCGTCCAGACTTTTGCCGCTCAGGGTCAATATGACGAGGCTCTTGACCTGCTCGATGAGAAGATGGCGTTGCTTCCCGGCAATGTCCGGCTGAAAGTCGCCGCTGCCGACCTGTTACAGAGGCTCGGAAAGACTGCTCAGGCAATCTCTGCTTACAACGGTGCGTTTTTGCTCGAACCCGATAACATGAGCACTGCCGAAGCGTTAGCGTATTGCTACATCACCGACGAGCAGTGGACCGAGGCCATCGGGATATTTGAGAAGATCAGCAGGACAGTTGACGGTGAAAAGAAGACTGCCTGCCTGCAGATGTTGGCCTTGTGCTGCATGAACGCCGGCGAATACGGCAGGGCGGTTACCTACTATGACAAGCTCAGTGTCAGTCAGCGCGACAATGAAGAGATCTGGCTGCAGATGTCGCAGGCCGCTCTCGGAGCGGGCGCCGCCAAACGAGCCTCTGCCTGCGCCGCCAGGGCGCTGTCATTGAGGCCCGGCTGGGCCGACGCGATCGCCGTCCAGGGCTGTGCGCAGTATCTGGAAAGTGATTATGATGCCGCGGTTGAGACATTCGGACGAATCACCGCGAACCGGAAGATGGGCGGATTTGCCTGGCTGATGTCGGGCAGATGCTATCAACAACTCGGCCGGAAGGACCAAGCGGACTGGGCTTATGACAAGGCAAGCAGGCTCAATCCCGAAAGCAGGCTGGCAGTTCTGCTTTCGAGTAATTAGCGGCGCGGAAACAGACGCATAAAAGACAGGGAACAGAGGCGTGCGTACATATAAATACGTCATGTCAACAATAACGGCAATAATTGCCTGCGGTATAACCGCATGCGGTTTTTGCATCGCTGTCGGTGCGCAGGCCGCCGCAATTGCCGGCGCTGTCGTCGCCTTGCTGTCGACGGCGGCTCTTGCATTCTGCCTCTTTGAGACGCACCGGTCGCTGCGCGACATGAACAACAGCCTGAAGTCCGAATCTCCCGCCGGCGTTACGGTCCGCCCGTATTCGATCCTGAAACCCCTGGAGAGTGCGTTTAACAGTTTTGTCGGGGAAAGAACCGAAGAACTCGCCCAAATCGAAAAGCACGACAGCGGGACGGCGCTGCAGCTCCAGTTACTGGTCAGACAGAAAAAGAACATTGAAGCCATCATACACAGTATCCGCGACAGCGTGATCGTTACCGACGAGTTTGACCGGGTTGTTCTGGCAAACTCCGCGGCGGAAAAGCTGTTTGAATTCGAATTCTGCGCAGAGACGCCTTCGCCTGTCGATGACCTGATCGATCATGACGAGTTTGTCGAATTTCTCATACGCAGCAGACGCGGGAAGATAGGGCATGTCCGGCATGAACTGACATTGCCGCACCCGACGCAGCCCAGGACCTTCGATACGATTATGTCGTGCATAAAAGACGAAAAAGGCGTCGTCTCCGGCGCCGTGGCCGTTCTGCACGACATCACGCGTGAAAAAGAAATTTCGCAGATGAAGAATGATTTTGTCGGGCACGTTTCGCATGAATTGAAAACCCCGCTTGCATCCATAAACGCTTATGCCGAGATGCTTGTCGACGGCGAGGCGCAGGATGTCGAAACGGCCAATCAATTCTGTTCCATCATCCAGACACAGGCGCAGAGGCTCAGCCGCCTCATCGACGACATCCTGAATATCTCACGAATCGAGTCGGGCCTGATGAAAATTGACAAACAACCGCTGAGCCTGGCCATTCTCCTGACCGATGCCGCCGAGATGATACGCAGTTACGCCGCGGAGAAAAACATAACGGTGAATGCCCAGTCGCCCATCATACACGACCAGACGATGGCCGACAAGGACATGATCACGCAGGTCATTATCAATCTGCTCAGCAACGCCGTGAAGTATACGCCTTCCGGCGGGCGCATCGACGCCGGTGTAGAGGTCGATGAGGCTGAAGACCTTGTGCGGGTCACCGTCCGCGATACCGGTGTCGGCATCCCGCCCGAAGACGTCGAATATGTGTTTGACAAGTTCTACAGAGTCGAGGAGAACAAAAAGCAGGCCAAGGGAACCGGACTTGGACTGAATCTCGTAAAACAGATTGTCGAAAAGGTACACGATGGAAACGTATTCGTCGAAAGCACGCCCGGACAAGGCAGTACTTTCGGATTTACATTGCCCCTTGCCGCAAAGGCGGCGCAAACCCCCTGATTATTTGGAGAGAGAGACTATGGCTGACAGGAAGATTCTGGTTGTGGATGATGAAATTCACATTGTTCAGGTTATCGCGATTAAGCTGCGCAACAACGGCTTCGAGGTGTTGACTGCCGAGAACGGCGCCCAGGCGCTTGATATCGCAAAGAAATATAAACCCGATCTCGTGATCACGGACTATCAGATGCCCGTTATGACGGGCATTGAACTCATAGAGAACCTTCGTCAAATTGAAGATACCGCCGAGACGCCGGTTATCATGCTGACGGCGCGAGGCTTTGCGATTGACGAGGAGCGGAAAAACGAACTGAGCATCGCGACATTTCTCAGCAAGCCGTTTAGCCCGAGAGAAGTGCTGCAATGTGTTGGTGATGTTCTCCAGCAGGTATCCGCATGACAACTATGACGCAGGGGCAACAAATGGAAACGACAGAGAGTATGACGAGGCCGCTATCGGTCGAACAGCTTGACAGCCTGCAGATGTTTGCCGGGACCATCGGACGTTTCGATGCCGGTTTTTATGTGTTCGATACCCGTACCGACAGCCTTCTCGACGTGTCCGCGAGCCAGTGCGGCGGCGATGACTCGCAAATCGCCGAATACGCAGAACACACTCTTCGCCTGGGCAGCGACGACATTCAGCGATTCGGGCAAGGCGATGAGATTTTAGCCGTATGTTTGAAGGGTTTCACAGAGACCGTTGCAGTAGCCGTCGTTGACACCCGTCCGGCGACTCGAGCCGACGGCGGCGATATCTCCGATCCAATACCACCGGCTAAAAGCGCCGCAGTGCTTCTAAGGGGTCCTGCGGCGGCGCATTTAGCCGACAGCGAATACCTTGCCGAGATTCTCGACTTATTCGCAAAGAGCTTTTACAACAGCGCCAAGGCCAAGATGCAGGTTGAGAACATTTGCACGGAATTGTCTCAGACCTATGAAGAACTCATGTTGCTCTACAACCTCAGTTCGAACATGAAGGTGACGCAATCGGACTGCACCTACCTTCAGAAAGCGTGCGATGAGCTTACGCAACTTGTCAGTGTCGAAGGGATCGCCATATTTCTGGATAAGAAGATCGACGGCGAAGAACGGCTCATGCTTACTGCCGGCTCCGGTGTGGTGGCCATTGACCATGTTATGGCGGATATTGTACAGATTCACCTCGCCCGGGAACTCAGCGAAGGCAAAGAAGCGTTCCTCGACAGCGATGTCGATTCGCCGTTCAAACACCAATGGCCGGAGCGAATCAAGAATATCATCGCCGTACCGCTCACCGGCGGCGAAGACATGCTCGGTGTCATGGTCGCAACCAATGTCGTCGACAAACCGGACTTCGACAGCACCGACATCAAATTATTCAATACCGTCGCCCATCAGTGCGCCGTTTTTATGGAAAACGAACGTCTCTTCGGCGACCTGAAGGAACTCTTTATCGGCGCGTTGAAGGCCTTGACAAGCAGCATCGACGCCAAGGACCAGTACACAAGGGGTCATTCGGAGAGGGTCGCCTTCATTTCACGCTGGATCGCCGAAAGACTTGCCGAAACCAGGCCTCTCAGTGACGAGCAGATTCACAAGATATATCTGTCGGGACTGCTTCACGACATCGGAAAGATAGGCGTCAATGAGGCGGTTCTCTGCAAGAAGGGGAAACTTACCGAAGACGAGCTTGCGCGAATCAAGGCACATCCTCAGATCGGCGCCTCGATTCTTTCCGAGATCAAGCAAATGAAGGAGATCGTGCCCGGAGTTCTGTGTCATCACGAAAGGATCGACGGAAAAGGATACCCCAAGGGTCTTAAAGGGGACCGGATTCCTCTCATCGGAAAGATCATCAGCCTCGCCGACGCCTTCGACGCGATGACCTCGCGAAGAGTCTATCGCGAGGCGCTGAGCATAAAAGCGGCGCTGGTCGAGATTGAAAAAGGGATAGGGACTCAGTTCGACGAAGAGATCGCAAAAGTCTTCCTCGGCAGCGATATAAGAAAGCTGTGGGATATCGTACAGGACGGTTTCATTGAGAGATGGGATTACAGCAATTTCTCCGAATACGGCAGCGTGGCCGTAGGGACACTGATAAGATGAAGATCGGCACACAGAATTATAACGACGTAACGGTGGTGGAGCTCCAGGGGGAGTTCACGGCCGAGTTTGTGAAAACTTTCACAGACACGGCGACCTCGGTCCTCGCCGGCGGCACCATCGGTATCGTCCTGGACATGAGTAAGGTCGCCTTCATCGACAGTCCGTGCCTCGAACAGCTTTTGTGGCTGTGGGATTACTGCGACGAAAACAACCGACAACTAAAATTGGCCGGGCTCGACGAATATTGCACGAAAATACTCGAGATAACACGATTGTTGCCGCAACTGGAGGTTTATGACGAACTCGCCCAGGCCGTTAAGAGCTTTGCCTGATAAGGCCCGACAGGTTGGAAATTTGATATGAGCGAAATAGCAACGGAACAAAAACTTCAGCTCGGACAGGTCCTGCTCGACAGGGAGATTGTTACCGAAGAGCAGGTCCAAAGAGCCCTCGAACAGCAGAAGGAAGGCACACATCACAAGCTGCTTGGGGAACTGTTCATCGAGATGGGTTACTGCTCCGAGAACCAGATAGCCTCGGCGCTTGCCCATGCCTACGGTGTTCCCTACGCACAGATAACGCCCAAGATATGCGACCCCGCGGTAGTCGAAGTTCTGCCTCGTGATTTCCTCGAAGAGCACGACGTCCTGCCCTTGTTCAAGGTCTATGATTCGCTGACCATCGCCGTCAGTGAACCGTCCAACGTCTTTCTGATCGACGAAATCCAGCGGCTCAGCAACTGCAAAGTGCAGGTCGTCTGTGCGACGGTCAAGGATATCAAAGCGACGATGCAGACGTACATGCCCGCCGCAAACGTTTTTGTTATTGACGACATCATCGACGACGCGGCGCTTGAAGATTTCACGCTCATAGAGAGCATTGCCGAAGACATCGGCGATCTGGAAGAAGTGGCGGGCCAGTCCCCCGTCGTCCGACTGGTCAACTCGCTGCTCTACAACGCCGTTCGTGAAAATGCCAGCGATATTCACATCGAGCCCGACGACAAGAAGCTGCGGGTAAGATACCGCGTTGACGGCAGGCTGTATGAGAAGATGAGGCCTCCGCACCAGATGCATTCGGCAATCGTATCCAGAATCAAGATCATGGCCGAACTCGATATTGCTCAAAGACGGCTGCCGCAGGACGGGAGCATTCATGTCCTCATGGAGCAAAGACCCATCGATCTGCGGGTCTCGGTCATGCCCGGAAGCTACGGCGAAAAGGTGGTCATCCGTGTGATTGACGTAAGAAAAATACTCAACAGTGTCGAGTCGCTCGGATTCAGCTACGCCAACCTCGAGTTGCTCCGCGAAAAGATCAAGGCCTCGCACGGCATCGTGTTGGTGACCGGGCCCACCGGTTCGGGAAAAAACACCACCCTTTATGCCGCCCTTGCCGAACTCAACAGTGAGGAAGTCAACATCTGCACGGTCGAGGAGCCCGTTGAATGCAATATGTCCGCTATCAACCAGTTTCAGGTGCATGAAGGGGCGGGTTTTACCTTTGCAACCGCGCTTAGGAGTCTGCTCCGCCAGGATCCGGACATCATCATGGTCGGTGAGATTCGCGACACCGATACCGCCAACATCGCCGTCCAGGCTGCTCTGACA
>JAGHBX010000598.1 GCA_021160785.1 Planctomycetota bacterium
GAGCTAAGAGCTTTACAATCGGCTTGACATATATCCGCGTCGGCTCAAGCAACACGTCGCCGATCATCGCTCCGTCCAGTTCGTCGATCGTATCGGTGGGCTTAAGACCCGCCTTTTCAAAGCATATCCTGCGAACCAGCGAATAGCCGTTGCTGTGCACGCCGCTTGAAGCCAGACCTAAGATCACATCGCCTTTCTCCACGCCGCCGCCGTCGATAATCTTGTTCTTTTCGACGACGCCAACGGCGAAACCGGCCATGTCGAATTCGCCCTCTCCGTAGATGTCCGGCATCTCGGCCGTCTCGCCTCCGATAAGGGCGCAGTCGGCCTGTTTGTACCCGGCGGCAATACCCTCGACCATCTCAGCCACCCGCTCGGGCACAAGCTTGTTGACCGCAAGGTAGTCCAGAAAGAACAGGGGTTCGGCGCCCTGGACGATCATATCGTTTACGCTCATCGCCACAAGGTCAATCCCCACGGTGTTGACCCGCCCCATATCCCGCGCGATCAGGATCTTGGTCCCCACGCCGTCGGTGCACGCCACGAGCACGGGGTTTTTGTAGTTTTTCTTAAAAATCTTCTCGTCATAGTCCAGGCGAAAGAGCCCGGCAAAGGCGTTGTCCATCGCAATTACCCGCGGCCCGTGTGTCGCCGCGACCGACCGGGCGATACGCCGCACCATAAGGTCGTTCGCGTCGATACTGACGCCCGACTGCTCATAACTGATGTACTCGCTGTTAGCCATTACAACTCGACATCGTCAAACAACTGCATCTGGTGGCGCTCCATCGTGAACTTGTTTACCACGATGTTGACAGGCAACTTATACTGCCCGCTCCAGCACGCCGTACAATAGTGGTCGTCCGGAAGGGAAACGCAGGACAACATGCCGTCAGTCGACAAATATCCCACCGTGTCAACTTCGAGAAAGTCCCTGATCTCATCGAGCGTCTTGTCACCGGCGAGCAACTCGGCCTTCGTCGGATAGTCAACGCCGTAGAAGCACGGGTTCGCTACCGGCGGACAGGCTACACGCATATGGATTTCCGTGGCGCCGGCCTCCCTGAGCGAACTGATCTTGCCCTTTGTCGTTGTGCCGCGGACGATCGAATCATCCACCACCACCACGCGCTTGCCTTTAACGACCTCCCCGATCACCGCTAATTTAAGCTTTACGGCAAGATCCCGCATATCCTGCGACGGTGCCAGAAACGTCCTGCCTATATAGTGGCTGCGAACAAACCCCATATCGAACGGGATGCCGCTCTCATTGGCATAGCCGATCGCCGCCGACGTCCCAGAATCCGGGACCGGAATCACGATATCCGCATCCGCCGGATGCTCCCTCGCCAATTGATGTCCGCACTTCTTTCGCACACTGTGTACGTTTTCGCCGAAGATAATGCTGCTTTGCTTGGCAAAATAGACATGTTCGAACATGCAGTGCCCCGGCGTTACCGTGCCCGGGGTGACAAAAAACCTGCTGCTCAAACCATTCTTGTCTAACGTAACGATCTCGCCGGGCTCGACCTCGCGGATGTACCGGGCGCTGATCGTGTCGAACGCGCAGGATTCACTCGCCACACAATAAGCCCCCCCCTCAGTCCTGCCGAGGCACAAAGGACGTATACCGTACGGATCCCGCGCCGCCACCACCCGATCTGAAAAAAGGAACACCAGCGAATAGGCGCCCTGTAGATGGTTGAGCACGTGTCCGAGGGGATCTCTCTTGGCGACATGACTCGGCTTAGCCATGAGGTGGACGATGATCTCCGTGTCGTTGGTGGACTTGAAGATATGCCCGTAAGCCTCGTATTCGTCCCGCAGCAGTGAGGCGTTAATCAAATTGCCGTTATGCGCCACCGCCACCTGCCCGCGCGAATACTCACCCAGAAAGGGCTGGGCATTGAGCGGGTTGCTCGATCCGGTTGTCGAATACCGAACATGGCCGATAGCCATCGGGTTCTTCAGCTTGTCAAGGTATCCCCGCCCCTTGCGAAACACGCGACCAACCTGCCCCATACCTGTGTAGCAGCGGATGTACTCGCCGTCGCTCGAGGCAATGCCTGCCGATTCCTGACCGCGATGCTGAAGGCTGTGAAGCCCGAAAAACGTCTTCTGCACCGCTTCCGGATCGCCATATATCCCAAAAACGCCGCATTCTTCTCTGGTTCTTGCCATATATTATCAGACCCAATTCAAAACGCCGATTCAAGAGCACCCACTGTAGCCAAATATCACACCCGAGTCAATGCCGTTTTATACAATATTGTGTTATAATAGTTCTGCTGAAAAAGAATGAATACCGAACCTGCCGGCACTTTCACAATCGTCATAAACCTGATGCAAGGCGGCTAAAATGACGCTAATGGAAAAATCATACGGTTTTTGTTGACTGGATCAGCCGAATAATGTACAATACCGTCATTCGGACAAAAAAAAAATGTTTTGAGGACACATGATGATTGAAAACATGCAAAGCGTATTAGCTTTTGGACTGCCGGGCAGTTGGGAATGGATGGTAGTTCTGGTCATTGCCGTACTTATTTTTGGAAGACGTCTGCCCGAGATTGCTCGAGGCCTCGGCAAGAGCATAACGGAGTTCAAGAAGGGCGTAAAAGAGACCGAGAATGAGGTTAAAGACGCCATCGACGATGCCGACGAGATCGCCGAAGCATCCACCGAACCACCCAAGACCGAGCCCGAAAACCAGGACTGAAACCAACTCACGTACCGCCGGCATCTTGCCGGCCTTGCCATTCCCGGCACAACGTACCGCCAGGCATCTCCTCGGCCTTGTCATTCCCGCCTACGGTACTCCCGGCATAAGGCCAGACGCCCCCGTTATGTACCCTCGGCATCGGGCAGGCCTTGCCATTCCCATCGACGCCCCACCCAATGTCATTCCGAGTCCCGGCGCGCCGGGAAGGAATCCGCTAAAACAATCATCGCCGAAGAGCCTGCCCTGGGCGTAGCCGAACGAGCGATACAAGACTCTCGCGAATCTTAACACGTTGGATTAATCGACAGGGAAGATTTCGTCTGTGTCTATTGCCGGCGGTGTTTTCTTCCAGTCGTACCCGCTCCGGGCGAGTTGACGCCCGAGGTTGAACAGCTTTTTCATGTCCGGCGGGTTGAATCCGCGGAAGAACACCTGCGCGTATGCTCCACCGTCGCAGTGCATCTCGTGGTAGATATTGCCGTCCTCGCCCTTTACAGCGAAATAGACCGGCCCGAAGACGACCGGGAGTGAGCATGAAGCTAACGTCACTTTCCGATAAAGCTCCAGTGCTTCGTTTCGCCCGGATGCGGCGATTCGGCCCATGTCCCAGATGATAAATTCCCTCGTGTCTACGTTGGTTGTGCCCATGAAGAGGCGGTGCCCGGCATTGTGTTTGGCAGCCACGGCCGCTAACACTTCTTTGTCGATATGGCGGTCGATAAGGCGTTTCAGCGGGGCAGTGTCCACCACGGCGTCGGCATAGAGCATCAGCACATCGTATTCGCGAACGCTGTCGTGATCAGGGTCAAACTCTTCGCCCTTTTCGGTTAAGATGGATTGCGTGATATCGGTCTCTAACTCCGAATCCGGGTCAAACTGGATTTCGTCGGGA
>JAGHBX010000273.1 GCA_021160785.1 Planctomycetota bacterium
ACACCCGTAGAAACGCTCGAATTCTTGGCAAAATGGACGGAGGCGGGCACCGGGCCTGGTCTACTGGTATTGAAGCGAGTTCGGGTGGTGTTGCTTGGCCGGCCACATTACAGGTTTCCAGTAATGGAAGTGATGTAATAAGTTCCATTGACGATGCTTCATTACCGCTGGATCAATGGGTTCATTACGCGGGCGTTTATACTCCAGGCACGTCTATGGATGTTTATCTGGACGGCGACCTTGCGTTTAGCCTGACAACTGGTATTCCGGCAAGTCAGTACAGTGCCAACGGCAACGCTGCTCTTATCGGCAATCGTCCAGGCTGTGGAGATTGCGGCTGGTACGGCGCTCTCGACGAGGTCCGCATGTACACTGATGCGCTGTCGGAAACAGATATTGAAGCCATTATGGCGATTCCCGAACCGACAACGATGTTGCTGCTGTCTCTGGGCGGACTGGCCTTGATTCGCAGGAAACGCTAAGTACCCAACTTTTTATCCAGGCCTTTGCCTGGAAAGGTCGGGCTTTATTAAGCAGTAAAGGGGTCTGTGTCGAACATCAATACAGGCCCTTTTCTTCAATTATGGAACACAAAATCTTACTGGATAAACTAAATATGACCTTGCCGAAGCAGGCGCCATCAAAAACGATGATTCAGGCACAAAAGTGAGAAGTTTGGGTTATGACAGCCGTTGATTTGTTGAGATATTTCCAAGGAGGGGAAAGTCGTGCCGAGAAGAAAAAAGAGATTTACTTATGAGGGGAAAGAATACCCTGAGATTTATGAGGAGATTGTCAAAAAGAATGGTCGAGTAGATCACATCCGATACTACTTCAAAACAGAGGGTGGATTGCTCAAGTTGTATCACAGATTGGCTGCCTGAGCATATCACGGACGAATTTCTGAATAACAACCTTATAAATGACAAGGATTTTAGCATGGATGAATGTTTGCACTGTAAGGGCGTTTGAATCTTGACAGAACTCTCACAGTTGGGTTTTGATGGTCTCGATATATTGGGCCAGCCGGTCGGTGAGGATGTTGGATAATTCCATTTGTTGGGTTACGGTTTCCGGTTCGATGCCGAAGAAGATGATTTCCTCGGGGCATTCGCCCAATTGACGGGCGAGATCGATTACCTTGATGATATCTACTTCGTGGAGGGACAGGTGGGTCAGCTGCTTGACGGTTTTAACATGGTCCGGTGTGAACTGTCTTATTGTGCCGGGCTCTGTGCCCATATGGGCGCAGTCTATGATGACTGCTTTCCTGCGGTCGGAGATTAAGTGCAGCAGGCTCATGCCGCCGGTTCCCGCGTCAACAAAATCGGCCTCCGGGAAATCCCCTGAGGCCGATTGGAGCATTTCAATAAGTTTTATTCCGATGCCCTCGTCGCCCATCAGCGGGTTGCCCAGGCCGAGAACAATCGTTTCTTTATTCATACTTATTTCACAAACTCAATATTCAACATGTGCGTCGAACACGAAATGCACGGATCGTACGACCGCACTAACATCTCGAGGCCCATTCGCAGGGCGTCCTCGCCGCGTTCGGCAAACTGCGGCACGAATGCTTCAAAATCTTTCTGGATATTGGCATGGTTCTGGTTGGTGGGGATGCCGAGATTTGCGGCGACGCAATCGCCCTTGTCGTCGAACTCATAGGTGTGGAACAATATGCCGCGAGGCGCCTCAACTGCGGCTGTGCCTTTGCCCGCCCTGGGCTTGACCTGGACCTTTTCTTTCTTGAGTCCTTTTGTCAGCAGCTTGTCGATAAGCTCAAGAGCGGATTCCACAACATGTGCGCATTCGGCTAATTGAGCGACATTGTTCATGAACGGGTTGCAGCAGCCTTTTTCGAGGCCGAACTTTTCGGCGACGGCTTTGCCTAACGGGCTGATCAGTTCAGCATTGTTGTTAAATCTTGCAAGCGCCCCTACCGCGTAGCTGTCGCGGTGCCATTTGGCCCATTTGGCTGTCGATTGGCCCACAACGTATTCGTTGGCGACGCTTTCCCACTTATCGACCGGTGCGGTATAGCCGTCGGTGGAGGCGATATCGCCGTGGTAGAATGTGTAGGTTGGCGGGTTGTCCTGCTTCAACGAAACATATTCGGTTTCGCGATCGAAAGCGGGCAGATTCTCTGCGACACTAAGCACTACGTCAGCGACTGTCAGCAGATCCGGTATCGTTGCCTTCAGTGTCTCGGCAAGGTCGCCAAGCTGTGCTTCGGTCGGGATCATCGACATGCCGCCCGGTACGATCGTAATCGGGTGGGTAATGCGTCCGGCCAACACCTCTGACCACTGGTTTGCGACGCGGTGTGCGCGGATGATTGTCAAAACCGCATCGGGCGCCTGCGAAATAAGCGGCACGACCGATGGCGCGCCGAACAAATCCGGCGCGACCAGGTAGCCGACGTGCAGCACGTGGCTTTGCAACTGCTCGCTGTAGTGCATCAGCAGCCTGAGCATATCGGTCTGCTCGGAGACCTCGATACCCAATGCATTTTCGACCGCCTTTGTGGCGACCAGCGAATGGCTGATCGAGCAGATACCGCAAATCCTGCTGACAATCGTCTGTATATCGTCAAAATGCCGGCCCCTCACCATCGCCTCGAAGAATCGCGGCGCCTCGGGGACCTGCCACTGGACCTTTTCCACCTTGCCGGCGCTCATGTTGACGACGATATTTCCGTGCCCTTCTACCCGGGTCAGGTGCTTTACATCAATATTTATATCAGCCACTTCTACCTCTGTATTACTCATAACTCGGTCCCTGTTTACTGCCAAACAAAACCAGTTTGCTCTTTAACATGTCGACGCTCAAGCCGTATTTGTCCATGACATCCTTAGCTGCGGTCATATTCGGGTCGTCGACGTATCCGCGACATCCGAAACATCGAAAGGACGCCGAAGGGCACTTTGCCCCGCAACCGGCCCGCGTGATGGGGCCAAGACATATCTCACCGTATTCCCACCGGCAGACATTTTCCTTCATCTTGCACTCGACGCAGACCGGGTAATCCGGTATATGGGGCGTTTTGCCCATCAACAGGCATCGAACCACATACGTAAATTCTTCCGGATTCATCGGACAGCCGTGCACTTTGTAGTCAACCTTGACGACCTCATCGACCGCCTTGGTCGGCGCCGTGTCAAGATGTTCCATCCGACCCGCATCGCCGTAAACGCACTGTCGAACATCATCCATGTCAAAGTTGTTTTTCAGCTTGTTCAGGCCGCCCATGGTCGCACAGGCACCAATCGCGATAAGGACTTTCGCCCGGCTGCGTATTGAACGAATGCGGTCTTCATCCTCCGGGCGCGTGATCGAGCCTTCGATAATCGCGATATCGTAATCTTCGCTGGATTCGCTCATCGCCTCCCGCCACTTGACCATATCGACGGCGCCGATCAAGTCCAGGATTTCCTCTTCAAGGTTGACGATCTGAAGTTGACAGCCTTCGCAACAGGCGAAATCAAAAATTGCCACTCTCGGTTTACTCATATTAGATAGCCTCCGGCACATCAGCCAAATCAGAATAACGAAATACCGGGCCGCTGCGGCAAACGTAGATGCCGTTTATCTGGCAATGCCCGCACTTGCCCACGCCGCATTTCATACGCCGCTCCAGGTTGACAAAAACATTGTCAAGCGACACGTCGTACTCCATCAGCGCCATCAGCACGAACTTATACATGATGGGCGGACCGCACACCAGCAGCCCCGCGGCGGCCAAGTCAAAGTCAATCTTAGGGATCAGCGTCGTTACCACGCCCACATTACCGTCCCACTGCTCGCTGCCAACATCTATCGTCTCCAGCAGCCGAACATCGTCCCGGGCGGACCACTCGGCAATTTCGTCGGCGAAGATACGGTCCTCGTAGCACTTGGTTCCCTGAAGAATGACGACCTCGCCGTAGTCTTTGCGGTTGTCCAGCACATAATTGATAAACGACCTCTGCGGCACCAGTCCGATGCCGCCGCAGATAAAGACAAGGTTCTTGCCCTTCAGCTCCTCGACGGGATAGACCGAGCCGAACGGCCCGCGAATACCCAATTTGTCGCCCGCTTGCATCCGGTGCATGGCGCCGGTTACCCGTCCGGCATTGCGAACGACCAGCTCAAAACCGTCCTGGGTGGGCGACGACGAAACAGTAAGAGGCGCTTCGCCGATGCCCGCCACCGAGACTTCCACAAACTGGCCCGGCATATGCCCTAATTC
>JAGHBX010000090.1 GCA_021160785.1 Planctomycetota bacterium
AATGGAAGAGATCGCCGAAGAAGCTCTCGCCAAGGCAAAAGCCAGGTGTGCAGGTGTCAAGCTCTCGAAGCTGATCGGGTAAACGCAGACGGACGGCAAGACCGCCATTTCCACCTGATTAATATCTTGCTTAAAGGGGAGCACTACGGATGGTGTCAGCCTTGAGGGCCTACGTTTAGGGGCTCAGGTTTCCTGTCTTCTTTTCTGAATGATTCGAGGTCCTGTGGTTCTGCGACTTTTCTGTAGCCTAATGCCCTTACGACCTCCAGAACCTCGGTCCATGTCGGGAACGGTCTCTGGTTTTCTTTTTTATAGCGGTCTATGGCCATGAGGAAGTCGAACTGCTCATCGGTCATCTCGCCTTCTTCGGCGGCCCGTCTTTCCTCGCTCCTTCTGTGACCGGGACCTCGCCTGCGATTTAGTCCCAGGCGACGATCGACCACACTTTTACGCCGTTCGGCAAATGACTCAGACCCGGTCAAAATCTCTTGTGATTCATTAACTATTTCTGTCATCGAAAGAATCCTCCTCGTTCGGCGATCTTCGTAAGGGGCAAAGGGCGGACTTAAAATCCGTCATTGTCGTCAAAATCCTCGGACGCATATTCGTCGTCGTGAAAGACCATGTCGTAGAAGTCATTGTAGGCGCCCTGTGATTCAATGAGGACATGGGCCTCGTCTATGTGGTCTTCGGGGACCATCACGGCGATGCCGGGAAATCCGCCGGCGTCGTCGGACTGGGGCTTGACGGCGGCGGGGATATCCCCGTCATTAAGCAGCTTCTTGTACTGCTTTGCCAGTTCCATGTCTTCGGCAAACGCCACGGTGACAAACTCCTTCAGTGAGCCTTGCCGGTTTTCTTTTCTTTTGCGACGATCGGTCATTTCACTTCTCCGCATTTGTAAAGGGACTAAAATGCTGCCATCCTGCAAGCCATTGGTCAGTATCGTCCATAGAGGGCGGAGGGTTTATCTAAAATACCCCAAAACCTGGGGGTGGCGATGGGGCCGGCGGCGATCGGACGCGGACGGGTGAGATTTGGCGTCAGAGGCCCTCAGAGTGTAAATTTTTTGCATTTTCGAGATTTTTTTTATTGCAAACGCGAAAACTCATGGGCACAATGTGCGGTGGGTTTTGTCGTTAGGCGTTTGAGGCCCAGTATTATTGGAACCTGAATTTTGCATGGAGGTCACAGGATGGCAAAGAAGAAAGCGGGTACGAAGGAAATTCTGATCGTTACCAGCAAGACGAAGGCGTACATCAAGAGCAAGGGAATGATGACATCTTCCGATGCCATCGGGGCTCTGAGTGACGCCGTCTACAGTCTCATTGATGCTGCAATCGTCAGGACCAAGGCCAACCATCGCAGTACGGTGAAACCACAGGACCTGTAGTTTATTAGCGGACACGGTTTTTCGGAATCGTGCGGAAAAGATGTAAATCTAACGAAGCCGCCCCGGAGGCCCAGGGCGGCTTTGTTGCTTTATCGGCGCCACCAAGCGGGCCTATCAGACCTGATAACCGGTGTGAGAGGTATTTTTGGGTCGTTGGCGCAAATTACGTAAAGACACTTTTGGATACAGACGATATACGGCGTGTAGAGTGGGCAGGCATCCGGGGAATAATTTTCTTGGGATTTTATTGGACGCAGGCCTGAATCGGGTCGTATAATCGGTCTGCGGTGTAACTTGCGTAAGAGATAACTCGTATTCGAACGAGCTACAATGATCTTAAACGGGTTTGACATAATGAGCAGAGTTGAAACTGGGGGTGAAAAATGAAGGTATTTATGCTTGGCTGGGAGTTTCCTCCCTTCATAAGCGGCGGCCTCGGGACAGCTTGCTTCGGGCTGACAAAAGCGATGAGCAACATGGGGATTGAAGTGTTGTTTGTGCTGCCCCGCCCCGTCGAACAAACCGATCAAACGCACGTGAGGATGCTCACTCCCAAATCCACACCGAGCGGCAAAGAAGTTCATTACGAATACGAAGGACTGCGGAATGTGCAGTTTCTTGCAGTCGAGTCGATGCTTTCACCGTACGCCAGCCCGGAGTATTACAAAGAGAAACTCGATGAAGTGCTACGTGAAAAGCGTCAGGTCGGTCAAATGAGCGGCGCCGAGGCCGAAGAGCGGGCCTTCGGTGCGCACGAGGAGATGCATTACGCCGGTGACATGTTTTCCGAGATTCACCGTTATGCCAACTCCGCGGTGGGGCTGGCGGCGGCGGAGGACTTCGATGTGATTCATGCCCACGATTGGATGACATATCCGGCAGGTATCGCCGTGGCGGCGGTGACGGGCAAGCCCTTGGTTGTTCACGTGCACTCGACGGAATTCGACCGCAGCGGCGAGCATGTCAATCAGCCGATCTACGATATCGAGCGTCGCGGCATGCATGCGGCGGAGAAGGTGATCGCAGTCAGCCATCTGACGCGTAATACGATAATCAGCCGGTACGGTGTTACCGGAGACAAGGTGGAGGTGGTCTACAACGGCGTGGATCGCAACGGCGACAGTCGGATAATGCCCAGGTCGGGGATTGGCGGCGACGAGAAGATAGTCCTGTTCCTGGGTCGAATTACGATGCAGAAGGGCCCGGAGTATTTCCTCATGGCGGCCAAGAGGGTTCTGGAGGAGATTGACAACGTCAAATTCGTGATGGCCGGTTCCGGCGATATGATGAACCGTACGATCGAGATGGCCGCGGAGATGGGCATCGGCCATAAGGTTCTCTTTACGGGTTTCCTTCGCGGCGAAGACGTCGAGAAGGTGTATCAGATGGCGGACCTTTATGTGATGCCCTCGGTTTCCGAGCCCTTCGGTATCGCACCGTTAGAGGCGCTCAACCACGATGTTCCTGTTTTGATCAGCAAGCAAAGCGGCGTTGCAGAGGTTCTGACTCATGTGCTGAAGGTGGATTTCTGGGACGTCAACGAGATGGCGAACAAGATTGTCGCCGTGCTCAAATATCCACCTTTGCAGTTAACACTTCGCGAACACGGCAATTTCGAAGTAAGGCGATTGCGATGGCAGGATGCCGCACAGAAATGTGCCCGCGTGTACAGTGAGCTCATGGTGCATGTGTAGATAATTCATTCAGGATGGAGTCGCAATGTCATCAGTATGTTTCTATTTCCAGGTGCATCAGCCTTTCCGGCTGAGACATTACACCGTTTTCGACAAATCTCCGAACTATTTCGATGAGTTCAAGAACGCTTCCATTTGTCGCAAGGTTGCCAACAAGTGCTACCTGCCGACAAATCGTCTCTTGCTGAAGCTGATCCGGAAGTTCGATGGGAAGTTTCGTGTATCGTTTAGCGTCACAGGCGTGCTGCTGGAGCAGTTTGCCAAATACTGCCCGGAAGTAATCAGTACGTTCGACGCATTAGCTCAGACGGGTTGTGTGGAATTTATGGCCGAGACTTATTATCACAGCCTCAGCTACCTTTATTCACGAACGGAGTTTGAGGCGCAGATCATCAAGCATTCCGGAATGATCGAAGATATGTTCGGTCAGACGCCGCGCGTATTCCGCAACACAGAACTGATTTACAACAACGATCTGGCCAGGACGATTGAGTCCATGGACAGATTTGACGGCATTCTTGCCGAGGGCGCCGACCATATCCTCGGCGATCGCAACCCGAATTTTGTATATCAGCCCCCGGGCTGTGAGAAGCTGAAGATGCTGCTGAAGAACTATCGCCTCAGTGACGACATTGCGTTTCGGTTTTCCAATCGCCACTGGAAGGAGTATCCGCTGATGGCCGACAAGTTCGCCCGGTGGATCAATCATGTCAACGGCAACGGGCAGGTGGTCAACCTGTTCATGGATTATGAGACGTTCGGCGAACATCAGTGGGAGGACACGGGGATATTTGATTTTCTTTCGCACCTGCCCGAGGAGGTTCTTAAGCACCCCGACAATGATTTTCTGACTCCCACCCAGGTGATCGACCGGTATGAGCCGGCCGGCGTTATGGACATGCCGCATATCGTCAGTTGGGCGGACACGGAGCGAGATCTTTCGGCGTGGCTGGGCAATGCGATGCAGTCCAACGCCCTGCACGAGGTGTACCGCATGGAAAGTCTCATCAAGGAGGCTCAGAACGAGCATCTGATGGCCGACTGGCGAAGGCTTCAGACGTCGGACCACTTCTATTATATGTGCACCAAGTATTTCGCCGACGGCGATGTGCATAAGTATTTCAACCCTTACGACTCGCCTTATGACTCGTATATCAACTATATGAACGTACTGAACAATCTGAGGCGCCGATGCGTGAGTAAAAGTGAATCTGGTGCAAAAGCGGCGCCGACGGGTTAGTTTTTGTTTTTTTAGCAGGACCGGGCCGCAAGCGGATTGCGGCTGACCGGGACCGGACAGGGAAGGGACAATGTGATGCTGGTATCCAGGGGCAGTCTGCGGGGGCAGGAATCTTCAATCAATCTGGAGGGTGTCGCGCCCAATCTGCTTCTGGAGCGGGAGTGGCTGCTGACTAACAGCCGCGGCGGTTTTGCAAGCGGAACGATTGCCGGCTGCAATACGCGGCGGTATCACGGCCTGCTCGTTGGCTCGCTTAATCCCCCGGCCAGTCGCGTGATGGGACTTTCCTTGTGCCGGGAGATTATCCGTGTTCGCGGGGTGGAGGTGGATCTCGGCACGTACGAATTCGACAAGCAGCAGGCGCTTAACGGATTGCGGTTTGCCACGTCGTTTCGCAAGGATATGGGTGTTCATTTCGACTATGATTTCGGTGTCATCGAACTTACCAAGTCAATTTACCTGCTGGGCGAGATGGATACGGTTGCAGTTGTTTACCAATTCTCAAATGTTTGCGAGCCCTTTGAATTCGAGGTTCGGCCGTTTGCGGCGGTGCGTGATTTTCATTCGCTGCAGAAGTCGTATACCCCCCTGCTGTCGGAATGGCGCGACGAGGGTCTGGCGATCTGCGCCGAGTCCGGCGATTTCGGAGAGCTTTTCCTGTCCAGCGACCAGATGTGGTTCGAGTCCGATGCGCAGTGGTGGCACAACTTCCTGTATCGACAGGAACGACGTCGCGGGCAGGACTGCCTGGAGGATTTGTGGTCGCCGGGCGTTTTCAAATGTAATGTCGAATCGGTGTTTTCGATGGTGCTGTGGGCGGGTCTTGGCCCGTGCGGCGAGGCGCATCTGAATCTCGACGTCGATCTTGACATCGCCCAGGAGAGTCTGTCGCTGCGAGATGTGGAAATCATCGGCGAGCAGAAGATCAAGGACCCCATGTTGGAGGCGCTTTATCGGGCGGCGGGCCAGTTTGTGGTTGAGCGACAGATTGCGGGCAAGGATTCGTTTACAATATTGGCGGGCTTTCCGTGGTTTCTGGACTGGGGCAGGGATACGTTCATCGCATTCGAGGGGCTGCTGCTTTGTACGGGCAGGTTCGAAGAGGCGGCGGGCGTGCTGGAGACGTTTGCCGCGGCGGTCAGCGAAGGGATGATTCCGAACCGCTTCGACGATTACGGCAACGAGCCGTACTATAACAGTATCGATGCGTCGCTGTGGTTTGTGCATTCGGCGTTTGCGTATCTGCAGGCGACGGGCGACCGTGAGATGTTTGACAGCCGGCTCATCGGGGCCGTTCGACAGATTGTCGAGGCGTACCGCAAGGGCACACGTTTCGGGATACATGCCGATGTCGACGGGCTGATTACCGGCGGCGATGTCGATACCCAATTGACGTGGATGGACGCCAAGTGCAATGGTGAGGCATTTACGCCGAGACACGGCAAGGCGGTCGAGGTCAATGCGCTGTGGCATGAGGCGCTGTGCAACCTTGCTGAGTATTATGCCGATACCGACGAGGACCAGGCCGAGCATTTTCGCGGATACGCCTACCAGGTGGCCGGCAGCTTTCAGACGGCGTTCTTCAACGATGAGACCGGGTGGCTGAACGACTGCATATTGCCCGACGGCACACACGATGCGACGCTGCGTCCCAACCAGATTTATGCGATTTCGCTTGCCCACAGTGCGCTGTCGACCGAACAGCAAAAGCAGGTGGTGGAAATCGTCAGGAGCAAGTTGTTGACGCCGTTCGGGTTGCGGTCGCTGAGTCCTGACGACGAGCGGTATATGGGGCGATACAAGGGCGACCAGATGCAGCGGGACCGGGCGTATCATAACGGCACGGTGTGGTCACATCTTACGGGTGCGTTCGTTGAGGCGTTTCTGCGAGTCAATCCCGACGACAGGGTCAGCAGGCAGGAGGGCTTTGAAATGCTCGAGCCGCTGCTGAACCATTTCACCAAATCCGGCTGTGTGGGCAGCATTTCCGAGATATTCGACGGCGACCTGCCGCACACACCGCGGGGCTGCATCGCCCAGGCCTGGAGCGTGGCCGAGGTCCTGCGAGCGTATAAGCTGGTTGTGAGGTAGGATTATTGGAAAATAACTTGACTTGGGTTGTCTGACGGTGTAGGCTATATTTGGTATTGTCGGGGCTATCATCCCCCTGAGACTCACTTCAGATGAATCGAGGTGTGAGCTATGGAGAAACCGGGAACAAAAAGAGCATTCACTCTAATTGAATTGCTGGTTGTTATTGCGATAATCGCGCTGCTGCTGGCAATCCTCACGCCGGCCCTGAAAAAGGCCAAGGAAGCGGGTCGGGAGATAATCTGTAAGTCCAATCTCAGGCAGTACGGTCTCTGTGGGATATTGTACCTCGAAGACAACGACACGAATTTTCCGCGGCCATGGTGGATTATCTATAATAATTATGGCAGCCTCGGCCCGGCCGGTTATAACGGTTGTGTCTGGCATAATGATCAGTTGCACCCGGACGACCAGCCGGGTGATTTGTGGCCCTATCTCGAGAACAAAAAGGTCAATCTGTGCCCGGTGTTTGATTCTCTGGCGCGTTCCGGCAGGGCTGATGGCCATGTGACTTGCACAAGCACCGTACCGATGAAGCCTCAGTTTGGTTATAGCATGAACTCGTTTCTGGGCGGTAACCAGGGTTACCGGCCCGGCATCAAGAAACAGTCTGACATAGAGCGGAGTCCGAGCCAGGTGGCGTATTTCGGTGAAGAAAGCCTCTGGAAGATATATTATAAAGGAGTAACTCTTAACGCCGCGGCCTGGTTTAACGATAATGTGCTTCTGGTTGCCCGACCGCCGTGGCCCGTTCCCGGTGCCGGGCCCTATGCGTTCGCCGACTGTCTGGCATCGTTTCACAAGACGAATGATCCGGACCGTAACGGCGGAAAGAGCAACGTGGTGTATGTCGACGGTCATGTTGAACTGGTTGCGCCGAAGAATTCCTTCAATGCCTGCTGGGTTAAGAAAGGCTCCTGGCTGGTTGATTAGGCTTTTGCCGAATAGATTGACGCCGAAAGCAGAGACCTGTTGTCGCCCATCCTCAGGGCATGGGGGTTGTTCTTTTGGCTAATTGGAAGGGGGTGTTCCACGGGTCGCGGAGAGTGATGACCGTTGAACCATCGGGGGTTGTTTCATCTATTACCAGCGAGGCGCCGGCTTTTATCAGTTTGTCTTTCATGCTGGCAGGGTCGTCCGTCGCAAAGGCAAAGTGAAATCGCAGGTGGTGCTGGGCGGTATAGTCGGGGACGGGATCGTCGGGGTTCGAGTATATCTCGATGATGGTTCGGCCGGTGGAGTCGGCTAAGAAGTGTGCGTAAGGGGGTGAATCATTGCCGACGACGATTTGCATGTCGAGATTTTCGACGTACCATTTTGCCATCGCGACAGCGTCTGGGACGTTGATGCCGAAGTGTTCGAATTTCATGTGCAATTCCTTTGCAATCGTTTTGGGCAGGCACATGGGCCTGCCCCTACGGGTTTACGACGGGGCCGGGCGGTATTATGTGAACGTTATGGTTTTGTTACAGGGCCGGTCACTCTTTTGGCTAACAGGTCCTCGAAGGCGGCCATGTCTTTCCAGGCGGTGGCGACTTGCATTTTTTTTGCGTTTTTGTCGATGCGGGTATAACCCTTGTCGTCGACGCGGATGGGCAGTGTTTCCATTTTCAGGAGCTTCTCGCTAAAACCCAAATAGACCGCGACGGTGTCAAAGAGCGTGCTGGACTCGGTCTCGTCGGTCTTGATCGCACCGGGCTTGTTGTTGAGTCGCCAGATGCGGTAGTTTTCGATAAGTGCCTGGGCGACGGGGTCTTTCGAGTCGCGAACTTTTTTGTACTTGTCGCCGCGGAGGTGGACCAGGCCGCAGGTGTCAAGCGGTGTGATCGTAACGGGCCAGGGGGAGCTTAGGACCTTTTGGCAGGCGGCGACGTTTGCGCGGACGTTGTATTCTGCGCTGATCTTCTTGCTGCCGCCGTAGCCGCGGCGAACACTGCCGTGCATACCGACGAAACGCGCCTTTTGGGCGATCTTCGGCTGGCGTTTGAGGGCTTCTGCGATGTTGGGCAGCGGGCCGACGGCGATGACGGTGATCTGCTCTTTGGAATTCATGATCGTATCGATGATCGCTTGCACGCCGTCTTCGTGGATCTTGCCGGGATAGGATTTGAGATCGTAGTCGGCTACCCAGCGGGATTGTCGGCCGTCGCCTTCCTTCGGACCCATGCCGATGCCGACGGGGATGTCGGTTCGGCCAGCGACGGTGAGGAGCTTGGCGAAGAGCTTGGCGCGGTAGAGCGACTTGTGCTGATCGCCGACGACGAGCTTGATATCAAATTCCGGCGATTTAAGCAGCGTGACCAGCGCCCACGTATCGTCAATGTCGTCGCCGATATCGCTGTCGTAAATGACGGGAATCTTCTTAGCCGATTTGCGCCCGGCGGCAAATGCCGAAGGCGAAAAGAGCAACACGGTAAGAACAGCACTTAAAATCACGGCCGATAAGGCGGTCTGCAGAAACATTCTACTCATTTTGTCCTCCTGTTGGCAAAATTAGACTTCACAGCATTCTTCCCGCATTATGCACACTTGGCCACGATTGGCAAGAGCGGCATATTGTATATTGTAGATGGTATATGGTGGGGTAAATTGGGTTCGTTTTTCGTTTTTGGGTACTGGCGGACCGGGTGGAGATTTGAGATTTGAAATCTGAGACCGCGGGCAGATTGGGTTTGTTTCGCATTTTTGGGGCACGGCTGTAAACATTCAACCTATATGGCCGTAACGAACATCACTTTGGATATGCGGGATTTCGCCGACATTTAGCGGAATGGAGGCGAAAAATGGGGTTTTTGGGTGGGCGGTGGGGGATCATATTAGCAAAGTGTAATATGGCCGAAACCCCGGTTTTGCGGACATCAGAATCACCTATATGGCCCAAACGGGGTTTTTGCGAATTGGGCTTCAAAACCGCTTTAACGGCTGTTAACAACGCGATTTTGGGGCATTTTGGACGGCGAAATCGGGGGGTTTTGCGGACATTTCCTTGCGGACATCGGACATACTACCGGCAACAGTCCAGAATAAGATGGGTAAGATGGCGGGGGAAGCGCATAAAAATACCGGGCGAAATTGGCGGTATTTTCCGCTAATATCGCATCCGGTTACTTGTTTTATTGTCAATTGTCGGGTCTCATAACCCCGGCAAATACCGCATCAACAGAGGCGGTCATAGATTTTGTATATCACGTCGATCTGGCGTTCGGTCAGCGGGTAGTCCTGGGCGTGGACCGACTCGATGAACTCGATCTCCCAGGCCGTCAGGCCCCGCTCCAGGTCCATAAGGTCCGCGAGGTGGGTGATTGCTTTTTGTTGTTCAGTCGTCGACAGGGGCTATTCCCTTCTTGAATGTTCTGTGGGACCGGATTCGCTCCGCCATCTGGTGGAGTGTTAGTTCGACGGCGCCCAAGCGGACGGCCTGTTTGCGTTTGTTGGGGGTCAGATCGTAATGGGGCATTGTGCTTTTGTCTTGAAACCATCCGAGCTTTAAGCCCAGACGGGTCGCGAAGGCGTGTAGCTCGTCGTCGCTGTCGGCGATAAGGTGGCAGCCCTGGGGGTATCGCCAGTTGACTTTAAGAACGCTCGCCTGTAACGGGTCGACGTATACGCTCATGGGCCGGCATCCTCTGGATTCCCGCGTGCGCGGGAATGACAATATAAAATATACAATCGAAAATCTACAATCATCAGGCTACCTCCAGCGTTAATACGTCTGTGGTGTTGTTGTAGGATTGTTTTTTTAGGCCGGTTGGTTTGGCCGGGGCGGTATGGATGGTTACTGAGATCTCATCGGGGTCGCCGGATTGCGGGTTGCCGGCTGCATCGTAAACTTTGAAGGCGTACTTGTAGGTTCCACACGCCGAGACCTGGTGCGCAGCGGTGATCTGCGCAGAGCCGTAACCGAAGGGAAAATGGCCAAACGGCAGCCGACCGAAGCCAATCGCACGCATCGCATGGCCGTGGCCGAACCGGAACCGGCCAAAAGGGGCGTGTCCGAAACCGTAAATCCCGGCGCCTGACGGAAACAATTCATACAGGCGATTATCGACAGGAGTATCAAAGTCGATGTCGCCGCCGCCGGCATCCGAAAAGAGCTTTGCGTAATCGCCCCTACGAAAACCGACGGGGACAACGAATTTTAAGGTTATCTTAACCATTTGTCACATGTCTTATTCGTCGCTCTGATCTTCGCCTCAATGTAGCACTTACATTTCGTGCACCAGTAACCAGCTCCCCAGATTTTCTTTCTCGACCCACACTTCTTACAAGTCATCCGACGTCTTGGCGAGTGCGGGTGTTGTTTTCCTCTTATGACATTTCCCCATCCTTGAGCAACTGCGATCATTTTTCCACAACAACCCATTACGTCTTCACCTCCCAGTAATCTTCCCACGGAGCAGGTGTGGGTTCGCCATCTGGTTCATCGTTATCGGATGCCCAATCTATGTCGCCCCCTGGTGGGCTAGCATCGCCCCCTGTCTTATTGTTGTTCTCTAAAATCCAAGTGTTATCCCCGGTCTGTGTAGGATAATAGCACCTATCCCCAATCGTCCAGACCTTTGGCACCCACTCTTCCGGTCCGCAAGACGTGTGAGCTAAAATACATTGGTAAATTTCATCATCGCCGCTCGCATTGTGCGTAACAATATCACCTGCTTCATAAAGTGTATTGCACGCCCATGCCGGTACAATGTTTATCTGTCCTGCACAAATGTCGGGGTATCTCCACCCATCTGTCGGATCAGTAAAATCATGTGGATTCGTCCATGTATCAAGTATATTACCATTTGACGGGTCAATCTCTCTCAAATTACATTCAGACGAGAATGTGAATAGCCTCCCCGTTGGGTCAAGAGCAACACAACAGCCCCTACCCGCTATACTCCATCGCTCTATCGGTTCCTCTGCCGACGCAGGATATTCACCTTTTGACAGACAGGCAACGCTATCTTCCGTCCCAAGGGCTTTTGACCCTACATAAACATTATCAATTCCAACCGCCATACTCCACCCATTCATCGTGAACCAATGCCAGATTTTATTACCAGCAATATCGTACTTGCAAAGTGCTGTAGTGGGGCTACTTCCAGTGTTGTGGTCACAAAGAACGTAAAAGTTATCGAAAGCATCCCACGCAAGTCTGCGTACCCATCTATAACTATAGATTATTGGGAGTGAAATGACCTCGCTACCGTTGGATGTATTAAGCACCCACACGCAGTCCCACGGAGGTCCATCGGCAACCATATTCCCACCGACCACTATCATTGTCTCGTCAAAATTCAAGGCGATATGATAACATGTAGCCGTGGTGTAAATCGACCACTGGAGTACTCCGGCACTGTTATACTTTCTGACGTTTTTGCTCCCGTAAACACTCCCGCATGTATAGAAATTCCCACTTGAATCCCTGATGCAGTCGTGCGATCTATCGAACGGTAACGCCAGCATCAGATTTCCTTCAAGGGAATACTTCCTCCCGTGGCCATAGGCTAGCCCCATTATCAAATGTCCGTTAATAATTCGTGCGTGAAGCGGATGGTTTGGGGTCATCTTGAACCGCCAATAGATATCTCCATCCATATTGTAGCCGACCATATTCCATTCAGTATCCCTGTACGTCGTCGTAACGATCTCGGCATCACAGCACCGGATACATAAGTCGGTCCCGTCCTTTACAAAAACGCCCCCATCAAATGTTGAAACACTACCCATTATCAGCTTTCATTACAACTACCTGCAATCTTATAAAACGACGTCACATTCCGCCACGTTCCATTCTCGTAAGCCACCCAAAATGGCATGCCGTCAACCAAAGGAGGATATGCTCCATTCAGGTCTCCGCCGCCGTATATGTAGCAGGTAATCGTCGCTTCTTTGCTCGAATTATCCTCGTCAAGATACACGTCAACCGACGTTGTGGCTCCCGGCGTCGTCTTCACAAACGCCCGGCGACGTCCCCCGCCGCCGGCTCGCACCGCCTTGCCTCGCTGGATGATCTGGGGGCTTTGGCGGCGTTCGGCCTTTGCCGCCAGGGAGGTCTGTTGGATCCTTCGAGTTAGCTGGTCGCGACGCATTATACGGCCTCCCATGAACCGGTGACGCCGGTCAGGCCGGATGGGCCGGACGACCTGGCGACTGCCGAGGCGAAGGAGACGTTCTGCGATTCGCCGTAACCGGTCGTGTAGGCCCGCACACAGAACTTATAGGTCGCCCCGTCGCTGAGTGCGATTGAGGTCCAGGAGAATTCCGGACCGCCGCCCTGTGCAAACGCCACCGTGGCGTCGGGCGTTTCAAAATCAAAGCCCGAGCCGGAATCGATATAGATACGGAACCCGGTCGGGACGATCTCCTGCGACAACTCGGAATACCGCCAGCGGACCAAAAGCTTTGCGCCTGCTACTTGCTCGACGGTCAGCGAGTCCGGGATGTTCGGGGTGTCGAGGATCATGTCGCCGTCGCCGTCGATCCGGACGATGCAGGGGTCGGAAGGATCGCTCTCGAGGGCGCACTCGGATAATTGCCTGCGGACGTAATGCCAGATCGTATTTGCGGGCAGGGCCTGGGCGGCGATCTGGACCTCGGTGTCGGCCAGATCCATTGTGGCGACGGCGCTGCCGTAATCAATGTCGCCATCCTGCCCGCGATATATGTTGAATTCGTTGGCCATTGGTTAGTCGTTAGCCTTTAGTCGTTAGTCTTTAGCTTGCGTCAATCAGGTACCCGAAGACATCTACGGTGCAGGTGCAGGCGGAGCCGGCCGCCTGGGTTACGTCGATGCCGAATATCTCGCCTTCGGTATATTCGACGATGGCGACGGGGGTTGCGTTCGGGATCGGCTGCAGGATTGCGGCCTTGCCGGCGGCGTTAATGTTGCTCAGTGTCTGGGCGGCCAAAAAATCGTCCTTGTCGCCCGACTGGCCGAGGGTGGCTATTGCGCTTGCGGCCGTTGCCGAGAGGTTGCGCAGGACAACGTGCGAGATGATCATCGTCTTGTCCGGGGGGACGGTGACGAGGTTCGTGAAGGCGACAGCGTTCAAGTCCACGCCGGCGACGCTCTTTAAGAGCGACATACATTCTTCGTTTAAGTTCATGCTTAAATCTCCTGTTTGGTTACTACCTGGTTATCTTTGCAAACAACGGCGTTGTTTTTGCAGACGATCTCGGCGGTTCCGTTGTTGGCGAGCTGCAGCAGGCTCTCGCCGCGCAGATCGGTTACGCCGGTGATGACGCCGTCGGAATCGACGACGATCTCGCTCAGTTTGAGGTGATCGTATGACGGCCAGCCGTCGCCGTCTATGCCGGATCCGATTGTATTGTCGGGGTTCATCCAGACTAACGTTGTGTCGTTGTCGGTCGGATCGACGGCTGAACCCGGCGCAAAAGTCTTGGGCGTGCCGCGCCAGTTGTATTTGCCGCCGCGTACGTTAAACGTCGACGACGACGGGCACCAGACGCCTAATGAGGCCGCCCAGCGGAGGGCGTTGATCAGGCCGTAAACGAACTGCTTGAATTGGGCCATGAAGTTAGAGTTGTTCTCGTCAACGATTTCGATGCCGCGCCCATCGAGATAAGTTTCGATATCCGCCTCGGCAGGGT
>JAGHBX010000663.1 GCA_021160785.1 Planctomycetota bacterium
GATAAGCACAGCAGGGCAGCATCTCGCCGTGTGTATAAACATTAATCCCCTTACCCTCGGTTTGCTTCAATAGATCCTCAAGGTCCTTAAGGTCGTGTCCGGAAACAACAATCGCCTTGCCCTTGACCGGCGTTACCCGCACCTGCGTCGGTTCCGGATGCCCGTAAGTACCCGTGTTGGCCGCATCCAGCAGACCCATCACCTTAAGGTTCACCTCACCCACCTTCAGCGCCATCGGCACTAATTTATCCGGATCGTTTGCATCTTCGCTCGTCAAAAAGTCGAGCGCCTCATGGAAAAATGCATAAGCTTCCTCATCCTCCTGCCCCAGTATCTGAGCATGGTCTCCATACGCCGCCGTTCCCTTCAGCCCGTAGGTAATCAATTCCTGCAGACCGGCCACATCGTTTCCTAACGACTCGATCCGCTCGGCAATCCCCACCTGTCGCGCGTGCGCCAACATCGCCTCTCGACCCCCCGGCGCCTGAAACGTCGCGGGCCCGGCGAGTTGCTCGGCCTCCTGTCCGGCATTACTGCACGCCGTCAGATAAAGCTGCTTAGCCTGTTGAAGGATCTGATCGGCCTTGACCAGCAGACCCTCCAGGCGATCCGGATCGAAGTTGACATTCGTCAGCGTGGAAAACAGTGCTTCCATAACGAACACATCAATCTCCCGGTCCTTTGCCCCAAGTTGCCGTGCGCGATGGGCGTACATCGAAATGCCCTTGACTGCATAGACAAGAAGATCCTGCAAATCCGCAGTCTCGGCGTCCTTGCCGCAAACCCCCACCTTCGTGCATCCAGTTCCCTTTGCCGTTTGTTCACATTGATAACAAAACATGATTACCCTTTCTCATTACGTCGATTTTTATTTCATTTATATCGCTATTATTTAAGCCCGTATCATTGTCAGCAGCATCTTAAACTTCTCGACCGCCGAGACCGCATGAGGCACATTGCCCGGCATGATAATAATCTCACCGGCGCCGACCTCTTTCTCTTCGCTGGCGATCGTGATCACCCCTTTGCCGTCGACAACTTCCACCACCGCATCGTACGGCGTCTGATGTTCGCTCAGACGCTGTCCCTTGTCAAACGCAAAAAGCGTAATCGTCCCGACCGGCTTGTCCAGAATCGTCTTGCTGACGATCGAATCGGCTGCATAGTCGATCAGCCCGGCCACATTCTGCGCCTTGGCCACGCACGCCTCTAAAACACCTGCCTTTTTTGGCTCTGAACTCATCTCATTTTTCCTTTCCCAACTTGATCTGTTCGGACATGCTGTCTGTCGCAAACTCGGCAAGCGTAATGCCAGCGAGTGATTTTTCGATATACTCCTGCAGGCCGGCGATTTTGGCGCTTATAACGCATGTCGACCGCCGAGGACACGCATCCACATCCAGAAAACAGTCGTTAAGGCTGATGGCGCCCTGTACGGCCTTGATAATATCCAACAGACTCACCTCCGCCGGCGGCCGCGCCAAGGAAAACCCGCCGTGAGGCCCCATCGTGCTCTTAACCAGACCGGCCGCATGAAGCAACTGCATAATCTTGGCGGCATACTGATAGGATATATCCTCTTCCGTACTCAACTGCCGCGTGGCGACAACATCGCCGCCATAATGCCCCGCCAGATTGACCATCGCCCGCAAGGCATAATCCGTATTTCGCCGCAAAATACTCATAATACCGATCCCACTAAAAAAAGGCGTGTTTATACGCGGATAAGTAACTTTACAACAGTAACTTAACCCTACTCGCGGAAATTTATTACCCTAAAGGGTACAATGCTCCAATTTGAAAAACCAACCACAAATGCTTGTCATATAGGAGTACTATAGTCCTACTCGGCAAAATGGTCAAGCAAAAATTAAAAAAAAACCAAAAATTTTTCCACACCCCCATAAAAATAAAAGCACGCCTATTTAACCCCCACGGCAGTGGGGGGATAACCCAAAAACCGCCCTCACGCCCCCGTAACTTGCCCATCAAGAAGAAACAGGCCGCAAGTGTAAGCCCTGTGGAATATCGAAAAAACGGAGTTGGGTATCCAACAGGCGTCAGATTTTCCGCTAAACTGACAGATCAACCTTGACGAACAGAAAGAGTCGTGGAAAATATTATGTTTAGATGTTGCAACCACCACGGGATTTTTATGCTCTTTTGACAATTCGACGAAATACAAAGTTTTGAGTGTTGCCTGTAGACAAAACGCCAAAAATGTGCATCTTTCTGTCTGGAGCACAGAATAATTACGAGACAAGCGAACAAAACTGATACTTGAAATAGTACAGATAAAAGGAGTGTCGGCTGAATTCCGTTTCGTATAACCCATTGGCGTGGGTGTCTACAGACGGTTGATAGCTCGGCACTCCTTTGTTTAATGGAGTAAGCCTTTTCTAAAATTATAATTCGGGTAACCTTTTAGCCATGCACGAAAAAAGCAGAAATACATTTTCGGCGAAACTTGGTTTATTCAGAACCCTCGCCACAGTTCATCTCCCGATATGTGGGCGACATGAGGATAACAAGCACTTATCACCCTTGGCTAAACCGGCACCACTTGGGCATACATTACCTCTTAAGAAAAAAACCATTAGTTTGATTTTCTTATGTTGTCGCATGCCCCTTATCCTGACTGTATATAGTAACTTCGAGGAAACAGAAGGGTTGTTCGCTTTTTTTCAAAAAATATGTCAAGTCGTAATTTTGCACGACTCATTATGAACATGGAGTGTTGAAGATGAATAAAAACATAGGAATTAGGTAGGGTATTAACTGAAAGAACCACAACCTATTTGAAAGTTTGAATGCGAATTACTGTTTTGTAGACAAAACGCCAACTTGAGCCCTTCAGGGTTCTCGAATTTACGAAAACAGTAATAGCACAGGTGGAGCGTTGGCCTTGTGCTATTCTGTGGAGCCTATTGGCGTAGGCAAAGCATGAATACACTTGGTTCAACGCTCCTTTTTATTAGCGGCTGAATTTAACGGCATTTTTGAAGGTATAATGAAAATGAATGAAATAATCATAGTAGCAGGAAAAACCAAAGGCGGCGTTTGCCGGCTAAGACACTGTTTGTGGGAAAAAGGTTACAATTCAATCCCATGCAAGTCGGCAGAGCAAATCATTGAGGAAATGGAAATCTTTCCAACCTGTGATGCAACGGTGCCCATGGTGATCATCGAGCCGGAAATCCTGAGCGAATTCAGCGATGATTTAATTGCCC
The DNA here is from genome assembly GCA_021160785.1 of Planctomycetota bacterium. Classification (GTDB taxonomy): domain Bacteria; phylum Planctomycetota; class Phycisphaerae; order Sedimentisphaerales; family Anaerohalosphaeraceae; genus B28-G16. The sequence goes on from JAGHBX010000663.1 coordinate 3,231, forward strand.
GGCTAAGTGATTTTGCATTGGATGTTCCATTTCTTTTATCCAATCAAGAAGAAGTACAAGCAGACTTAGCTGAGACATTCGATAAGATTTGTGAATATCGAGCTGTATTCAAGCACCAACAGAACCCTGAGTTAGCTGATATACTTATAGATGCCGGTGTTGTAGTAACCTGTGGTTGAGAATAGCTAAAAATGGCCGAAACAAAGGTACAGTATGATAATGTCGATCCGGAAGTGATGACCGGCTTCCTGGATGAGTCGGACGAATCTATCGCAACCCTTGACAGCCTTTTCGTGGAACTCGAACAGCAACCCAAGGACAAGGACATCATAGGGAGTATTTTTCGTGTTGCTCATTCGATTAAGGGCCTTGCCGCATTTTTAGGCTTTAGTTTTATAAAAGAGTTAACGCATGAATTGGAAACGGTCCTTGACAATATTCGCAATGATAAGCTTTGCGTTAATTCTACAATAGTTGATTGCCTGCTTGCGGGTTTCGACGAACTATCAAATATGCTGGTTCGCGTCCGTGCCGGTAAAAGCCAGGTAGAAGACGAAAATAAACTGCATAAACTACTCACCGAGATTAAGCAGTTATCAGATTCAACTATTCAGGGGGATACTCGGGGCATTTCAACGGTGCTCGATGATGTTGCCGGCACTGTAGAGCAAATCTCAGAGCAGGCCGAACAGTTAGACGGCCTGCAGGATGAAGTCCTTGAAGAAGTGGTGAATGTAAAAAAAGATAAGGCCAGGGAGGTTGCAGTTGCGACAACAGGGCGAACAATGCGGGTCTCCGAAGAAAAAGTGGACATCTTTATGCATTATGTCGGCGATCTGATAGAGATATCAGAATCATTCAATCTGTTACAAAAACGCATCGATATTAATTCAGATACACAGCTTGCCGCCGAATTCAAGGACATAAATTCAGGCTTTAATCAGCTAAGCGACAAATTACAGAAATCCCTTCTGGCAATCCGCAAGGTGCCGGCTGGGAATCTGATTCAAAAAGTTCCAAGAATGGTTCGGGACCTGGCCAATTCTCTCGGCAAAGAGGTTAAAGTGGAAGTTACGGGCCAGGGTGTTCAGATTGATAAAAGCATGATCGAAGCCCTGGAGAGTCCGATTAATCATTTGGTGCGTAACTGTGTTGATCACGGCATCGAAACCGCTGAAGAAAGAAGAAAGGCCGGAAAAAGTGAAACCGGCATGATCAAGATAGATATTGCTGAGCATGGTGAAGATGTAATAATAAAAATCGAAGATGACGGGGCGGGGATTGACCCGGAAAAAATTCGCAAAAAAGCTGTCCAGATGGGACTGGTAACCGATGAGCAGGCGGCCCAACTCAATGACCGGGATGTATTGCAGTTTATTTTCTCTTCCGGCTTTTCAACAGCGGAAAAAGTCAGCGATGTCTCGGGAAGAGGAGTCGGCATGGATGTTGTCAGAACTAATGTCGAATCTCTGAAAGGATCGATAGATTTGCAGAGCACTTTAGGCCGGAGTTCAACTGTTACGTTGCGGCTGCCGTCAAGTTTGACGGTGCTGGTTATTAACGGCATGCTTGCCGGCGTAGGTAATCAGCAATATATCATTAAAGTGGAAGACATCTACGAGGCAATCCGCCCAAAGCAGGAAGAGATAACGACAGTCCACGGCCACGCAGAGTGTTTACATGTCCATGGACAGATCTATCCACTCATCAGGTTACATGAATTGTTTGGAGTTGAAACCGAACTCACCGATCCCACACAAGCAATGGTAATTCTGGCTGAAAACAAAGACAGTCGCGGGGCAATACTGGTTGACAACATATTAGGCCAGCAGCGAGCGGTCGTAAAAGAATTGGATAAGCAGTTTTCGTACCTGAATACGATTGCAGGGACAGCGGTGCTGGCAAATACAAGGGTAGGGCTGGTTCTGGACGTTCCCGGCATACTTGCTGAATCACTGGGAGGAGGAGTAATTGAATAATACCGAAAACAGCCTTAATCGTATTTTTCTGCTGCCGGGTGAGTATTGCGTAGTCAGCGAACCAACCCGCATCGCTACACTACTTGGTTCCTGCGTAGCTGTTTGTCTGTGGGATGGATGGAAAAAAGTCGCGGGGATGAACCACTTTTTGCTGCCGACCGGACCACAAGGTAATAGTTCAACTACTCGATATGGCGATGTTGCGATTGATTTGCTTATAAAATCGATAGCACAACTTGGTTCAAAACCACAGAGCTTAAAAGCACAGATATTCGGCGGTGGTGCTGTCGTAGAGCATCTAACCTCTCTCGGCAGCAATATAGGTGAAAAAAACATCCAATTAGCACAATCACGGCTGGCTGAGCACGGGATAAGAATTGCACATCGGGATATTGGAGGAAATCAGGGCAGAAAAATATACTTTGACAGCACTACAGGTGAAGTTACGGTTAAAATGATCGCAATGTCTCCTGACACACGGTATCGCAGCACCAAAACAAAAGAGTTGAGAATGCGTCAAATTCGGGTGCTTGCGGTTGATGATTCGCCTACTGTATTGGCAATCTATAAGAAGATTATAGAGTTGGATTCACAATTCAAGTTGGTTGGCCAGGCCCACGATGCTTACGAAGCCAGGGACCTTATAGTTTCCCACGACCCTGATGTAATAATTTTGGATATCATTATGCCAAAGATGAATGGCCTGGATTTTTTACGCAAGCTGATGAAATATCGTCCTAAACCCGTTGTGGTAATCAGCACCATCGCCAAGGTCGGCAGCAAAACACGAAATAGCGCTCTGCACGCGGGCGCCTGCGATGTGATAGATAAAGAGTCCTTAAACATTTACGGCGGGTTCGAGAAGGCGAAAAATATACTGCTGCCAAGGCTCAAAGCCGCTGCCATAAATACAAGTTCACAAGGGAGTAAAAATGGCGACTAATACAAACACGACAGTTGCACTTGATAGATGTTTAGCTTACTCACCGGAAAAAATCAATATACCCACAGATACCGACCAGGAAATTCTTGCGGACTTTATCGATTCAACAATGTCGGGCATGGAAAAACTTGAGGGGGCAATCCTTGCCGTTGAATCAGGACAAATAACGTGCGACGATTTTGTAACCACCGCCCAAAGGATTCTTCACAACGTAAAAGGTGAATCCGGTATTATGGATTTTGCTGAAATATCGGATGTTTGCCACCATGCCGAATCATTGCTGTATGAAAACTCAAAAACCATCCCTGTGGATAGACTGTTTTTGGTCAAAGACTGGCTCTGGCGAGTGACTGAACATCTGATTTCATTGAGGAAGAATAAGCACTTGATGTAGAAAGGAAGAATAATGAAGATAAGACAAAAATTGGTTCTGGGATTCCTGGGAATTGCTTTATTGCCTGGAATTGTTGGAGTTATTAGTATTCTTCAAAATGAAACTTCACGGATTTTTGACGAAGAAGTTATCATTATAATAAGTGTCATCACTGTGTTTTTAGCTACTGGCTTAGGATTATCTATTGCCCATTCCATCTACGTACCCCTGACAAAACTAAAGGATGCTGTGGTTGAAATAGGAAAAGATAAGTTTGGCGCCAAAATAGAGATTGACTTGAATGACGAGATAGGTCAAGTGGCCGCTGCTTTCAACAAAATGAGCGAAGACTTAAGTGCATCAATAAACAAAATTAAGCAGGAAAATTTCCGGTGTAAGCAAGCTGAAAACCGGTTAATCCCTGTAAATTATGAATTGGACCAAACCGTTAAGAAACTTAGTCAATCAAACAAGGAACTTCAGGACTTTGTCTATGTTGCGTCTCACGATCTTCGCGAGCCCTTGCGGACTATATCCTCATTCGGTCAGTTATTACAGGAGTCTCTCAAAGAACAACTCGACGCGGATGACCGTGAAAATCTGCAATTCATGATTGATGGGGCTAACAGGATGACACAGATGATAGAAGCCATGCTGATTTATTCAAGAGTTGGCACAAAAGGCGTTCAATTTTGTAATGTTGATCTGAACGAAGAAGTAGAAGAACTCAAAGACTTGGAATTGGCAGCTTTGTTGGAGGAAACAGGTGGGACAATATTCGTGCCCGATTTGCTCCCTCTGGTTAACGGCGATTCTGTTCAGATAAGAGAATTGCTGCAGAATCTTATAGGCAATGCTTTGAAATACCACAAGCCGCAGATACCTCCCGAAGTGTGGATTCGCGTGGATAGAGTCCTTAACAATATGGTTCGTATCGAGATAGAAGATAATGGCATAGGTATAAAGGAAGAATACTACAAAGATGTTTTTACGATGTTCAGACGGCTGCACTCCGGAGACAGTTATAAGGGGACCGGTATTGGGCTTTCGGTATGCAAAAAGATTATAGAACGGCATGGCGGAGAAATCGGGGTTTGCTCGGACCTTGGAAAAGGTGCGAGATTCTGGTTTACTCTGCCAGCAGCTAATGTAGCTGAGGTTGGGTCGAACGAACAGGAATACGAAGAGGCGACAAAGACAGGTTAGAAAGAAAGGCAAAATGGGTAATACCTTGAAACCAGCTAAGATACTATTGGTGGATGATAGTTTGTCTGACCAGAAATTGATCAAAAGGATCTTTGCCAAGCAAAGAATTGCTAATATCGTGCATACAGAAAACTGCGCTGAAGATGCCTTGAAATACTTAGAGGTGTGCAAAAATGGCAATATACAAAATGAACTGCCTGATCTGATTCTACTCGATTTGAATATGCCAGGCATGGGCGGCAAAGGGTTTCTGAGGCAAATTAAGTTGGATAACAACCTTGATACTATACCTGTTGTTATTCTAACAACATCTGATTCCAAAAAGGATATTCTGGAATGTTACAAGCTGAATGCAGCCGGGTATGTTAAGAAGCCTGTTGGCCTGCAGGAATTCTATGAAGTTGTTTGCGGACTGGAGGAGTACTGGTTCGCGATATGTAAATTAGTTCACAGAGAGGGTAAACATGAGTGAGACAATGTTAAATATACTGTTGATTGATGATAACCCTGCGGATTGCAGGCTGACAAAGCTGACTTTGGCGAAATCACCACAGGCAGTTGATTTTGCTGTCGAGGTCGCGCCGAGTCTGGGCGAAGGGCTTCAACTGCTTGGAAACAAGAGATTCGATTTGGTGCTGCTTGATTTGGGGCTTCCGGACAGCAAAGGACTTGAGACTGTGGATAAGGTTTATGAGTCCTATTCGGAGATTCCGATTGTAGTACTGACCGGACTTGCGGATGAGGAGATGGGCATTTGGGCCATAAAGAAAGGGGCCAGTGATTATCTGGTAAAAAACAAGTCTTACCGTGATTTGCTGATTCGCAGTATTCGCTATTCGGTTGAAAGAAAAAAAATTGAGCAGCAACTGCGAGAGAGTGAGGAGACAGCTATTCAACTGGCCCAGAAAGCTGAGACAGCTAATCAAGCAAAAAGTGAGTTTTTAGCTAATATGAGCCATGAAATTCGCACACCGATGAATAGTATCATAGGTTTCAGCGACATCCTGACGGATGAAGACCTGACCGATGAGCAGAAAGAATATGTCACCATCATCAGGGAATCCGGCCATAACCTGCTGGATCTGATAAATGACATCTTGGATTTCTCGAAGATTGAAGCAAAACAGCTTGAAATAGAAATGGTTGAATGTTCATTAGGCAGGATACTGGGCTTTATCGAATCGACGATGAGGCCGATAGCAGAGAAAAAGTCTCTTGACTTTAAGATCGTCGAATGCGACGGCCTGCCTGACCGAATACGCACCGACCCGGCTCGTCTGCGGCAGTGTTTGATTAACCTGTTAAATAATGCTGTTAAATTCACTAAAAAAGGATACGTATATGTTAATGTTTCTCTGAAAGACAGAGACAATGAACCATATATCCGATTTGACATCGAAGATACCGGCATCGGTATCCCAAAAGATAAACAGGAGGCAATATTTGACTCATTTACTCAGGCAGACGGAAGCCACACTCGCAAATACGGTGGTACAGGATTAGGATTAGCCATCACGAGACAACTGGCAAAGCTTCTCTGCGGAGAGATGACTGTTACCAGCGAAGTTGGCAGGGGTTCTGTATTCTCACTCACAATACCGGCCGGTCTTGATGTGATAAAGCAGCCGCGTTTGGATACACATGCTACCCATATAGCCCCTCGCGCAGCCGAAGCAGAACAATCTGAGTTTTCATGGCATGTACTTGTCGCTGAGGATGTAGAAAGCAATCAAGTATTGATCAAGTTACTACTGAACAAGATGGGTTTGGAAGTAACAATTGCAGCAGATGGAAATGAAGCCGTGCGTAAGGCTCTTACGCAGAAATTCGACTTGATACTCATGGATATACAGATGCCCCATATGAACGGCTATGAAGCAACAGAAGCACTTAGAAACAAAGGGATAACAACGCCGATAATTGCACAGACAGCTCACGTAATGGAGGGAGCTTATGAAAAATGTATCAAAGCCGGCTGTGATGATTATTTGGCCAAACCCATCGACTGCAAGAAAGTATTCACTATGATCCGTAAATACCTGTCTTTAGAGAACCAAACTCCCCGCAAAAAAGTGGATTCCCTCACATCGCAGGTAGATGGAATCAGCCGGTTTTGTGCTGATGGGACATCTTCGACAGAACAACCTGAGGACAAACTTGAAACAGCAAAACAAGGATATAAGGCTTTCATGCAATAAAGTTCGTGTATAGCTGTACTGTCGGAGTTCGTGTTCTAACGTAACGGCTTTACTATACGACAGTTATGGCATATTAGCTACCATGGTTCGCTTCACAGGAATCCGAGGCAAAAAATCGAATAAGCAGCGGAAACGGCGCATACGGACGATTCGTAGCTTTGGGCCATGCTCTATCACAAAATGTTAGCTTGTTAGGTTGTCACGTAAGTGTTTATCGCTACAGCACATACACCTTGTTCTAAAGTCCGACAGTACAGATAGAAAAAGAGTCTTTAAATAATTGTACTTGACAGGTAGCCTTCATGCGAAAGCACTCTTCGGCAGGGAAAACACGAAGATCAGGCATATTATGGCCAGAAACGCCAGGCAACGAAAAACAAATGTGCGCGTAAGGCCTTTATACATAGGTAGTTACTGAAATATTACCCGGTTACATTGCTACAGTCTCGAAAAATTCGAGATTACTCTATTCGATGTTCCTAAACAAATCACCAGTCGCCTCATCCGCATCAAACCGACGCCCGTCTCTCAACGACTCGGTACGCTGGTCGGGAGCTGTGTGTCAGAAACACTGCCTGACTTTACGATCAGGAATAAACAGATCGCAAGAGCCACCGCAATGCCAATGCAGCAAAGCACCCGTTTGGCATCGCGCTGCTTGTTATTTTTCCACTTTGCATACACAACAAAAGGCATCGCGAAAATCAACAGCGGGCAGTACCACAACACCATCACCAAATCCAGGAATCGCCTTGCAATTGTCGCGTTCTGTCGGCCCTGGAACCGTCGCCACAGTTTCCCGACCATCCCAACGTTGAACCGGATATTCACAAACGCTATATACGGCGTCAGCGGATTCACCGCCTCATTTGACCCGCAGTGCGGGCAGTAGTACTCCAGTGCATCATCATAAGGCCGAAGGCAATTCGAGCAGACAGGAACCTCTTCGC
>JAGHBX010000099.1 GCA_021160785.1 Planctomycetota bacterium
AATTGCAAACTGAGTGGTGTGGACGCCCACGGCAAGACCGCCTGCACCGGCGGCGAGATAGTAGCGTGAAAGCGCCCTTTGATGGGGCACGTCAATCCTGCAAGCGGCGGTCAACGCCAAAGGATGGGCCGGAATCACGCAGCCGGTTCGCAATCTGTTCAGGAAATCACCGCCCATAATTACATCTCAAAACTTCCCGTCATGCACATCATATTTTGTCGGTTTACTCAATACAGGTTTTCCTGCGGCTACCCACGATACGATCATGGAGACCATCTCGTGCAGGCTCGTTTCGGGTGGTCCGAGCTTCTCGAAACATTGACAAGCGTCGGAGAGCAGACACCTTCCTTCTTCTTTCGCCAGAAAAGCGGGTTTCCTGTCAAGTATTTTTGCAATGTCAGTTGCCAATCGACGCACCATTACAATCTCCGGTCCGGTTACATTGAGCACCATCGCCGGTGAGCGGGCTAATGCAATTGCCCGGACGATGTAATCGTTTGCATCGCGCTGCCAGATAAGATTGACGGCGGGAGTACCCGGGTTAATGGGTTCGTCGTTCATGATCTTAAGCGTCAAATCGACAATGATTCCGTATCGCGGTTCGTTGGCGTAATTCAGTCGGGCAATCGTCATCGGAGTATTGTTCTGCAGCGAGAAATACTGGCATATTCGCTCACGACCTAGACAGGACTGGGCGTATTCGCCGACAGGATCGCAAGTCATATCCTCCCGCGACCCTCCATCCGCCGGATCCACGAACGGATACACATTGCCCGTTGACAGCGCGACAATCCGTGAGTTTTTGTAAAGCTGTGCAATTCTTCCGGGAAGGAAACTGTTGAGCGCCCATGTGAGCGGCTGATTGCCTGTGGCGCCGAATTTCATGCCGACCAGATAGTAGACATTTTCAGCGACGGGCAGATCATGATAACAGGATTCGTCAAGAAGATCGGCTCCGACGGTCTTGACGCCGGCTTGTTCAAGACGAGCCTTCACAGCCCGGTCGGTGAAGCGAGAGACGGCATGAACTGTCCTGTTCTTCGACGCCCTGCGGAGCATCATCGCTAATGTCGGTCCCATCTTTCCGCCCGCGCCCAATACGACGATATCACCTTTCAAGCCGGAGAGGACTTCCCTTGTTCGGTCGGAAGGTTCGCTAAGCATCTCTTCCAATGCACGTTCGTCTAATGCGGATTTGTCAATCATAACTGTATCTCCTGCAACACGGCGCGATCATGTTAGCTTCAGGATGATAAGGAATAGCACGCGAACAGCCATATACACAACAATTACCAGCCCCAGGCCGCCTATTATGTTGGTGGCAATCCTGTTGCGATAAGAACCCATGACTGACTTTTGATTAGCCAGCCACAATATCGCCACGGCCATAAGCGGATTGCCTAAGACCGTCAGCGCCTGGCCCATGATGATGAGCTTGATGGGTTTTTGCCCGGTCCTCAATGCCAGAATCGCCACGGTCATACCGATCAGGAGCACCAGCACAGTCAGGCACCTGGGCCACTTGTCGCTCATTCGCGCCGGTGCGCCAAGGCCGTCCGCTAAAATCCCCCCGCCAATCATGGCGTTAATCAAAAACGGGTTCATCGACACAGCCACCAGCCCCACACAGAACATCACAAAAGCCATCGAGCCAAGCAGAGGCCTGAGAGATTCGGCTAACATGCCGATATCGTCAGCCGTCTGTCCCGGAGCAATGACTGTCGCGGTTGTGATCATAATGATCGCGCTGACCGCAGTGAGCACAACAACGCCTGTGATCGAATCTCCTATACCCTGACGATATTCCCTGACGCCCCAGCCCTTTTCGCGAACGAGATTGCCCTGGTAGAATGCGGCAACGACCGCAAAAGTCGTCCCGATCAGAGAGACAATCAACAGCATCGGGTCGACAATGACGCCGTCAACCTCTTTTGGCATGGCCAATGACAGTTCGGCGGGTACTGACGGCACAAATCCCCCGGCTACTTTGGCCATGTCCGGGCCGGCTTTGACAAGGTTTGCCGCAAAACATATCAGTATCACCGCCACCATAACCTTCATCCCGCGCTCGATAAAACGGTAGATATGCTTTGCAGTGAACAAGAACACAATGATTAAGGCATTGACCGCCACGATGACCCATTGAGGATGGATTTTCGGCAAGAGGGCTCCTGCCGCAGCGGCTAAGGCAAGATTGTTTCCGAATTGAAATGTCGCACATATCAGGAAGAGATTCAAGCCTATGACAATCGCCGCAGGCCTGTTCAAATGGCGCGCGATCAAAGTGCATGGCGTGGCGCCGCCGACTACGCCGATGCGGGCGGCCATGCTCATATAGGCGCCCATGAGGATGCCCGTCAGGACAAGCAGCCACAGCAGATCGAATCGGTGCGTCGCCCCGACATTGGCGCTGACTAACAGGCTTCCCGGCCCGAAAACAACACAGGCGGTGATCAAGGCCGGACCGATGGAACGCCACCAGCGACGGTTGTTTCGACCATTCCGATGATTGCACGATTCCGCCATAAGACCTCACTGTCTCCTGAGATGACCAAAATGACCTGTCAAACATACCTGATGGGGGCGAAGATGGCAAGACATTACTCTCTACCTCGTGTCAAATAAGGGCTGGATCCGGGTGATACACACACGCTCTTCGGTCAATCGACCCTCATCTTCTTCATCGCATCGCTGGCAAGAGCTTTTGCACAAAACTCCTCAAGAAGCGCCCGGTCATCCGGGGTGTACGTTGTATCGCCCGAGAGCGTCTTGATGTTGGCGTCGATATCTCCGGTCAGGCGCATGCCGATCGCCAGAAGATGAATCCGCTTGTCTTGCAGAACGTAGCGGATTGCCGCGGCGGGCAGTTGCTTGAGGCGTTTCTTGTCGAATCCCGGCACGATGTATCCGGACCATGCGCCGAGAACGCCGGCGCCGATGACCTTCATGGCGACGATGCCCATGCCGAGTTCGTGAGCTTTGGCGATGCAGCTATTTCGCAACTCGATCATTTTAGCGGAAAATATTTGATTGTGCCCTCTCGGAAGAGAGCCGTATGCCAACATGCACTGGTCGAACCCGCCGGAGGAAATCAGGGCCAGCGCCTTGTCGAAGTAGGAGTGCGCGCTGAACCCGATGAACCTCATGATTTTTTCATTGCGAAGCTTGACCAGCTCGGCGTGAATCTTCATCGCGCCGGCGACGGTCATCTGCTCGATACCCGGTGTGCCGTGGATCAGGATGGCGTCGAGGTAATCGGTTTGAAGTTCTTTGAGCGATTTCTCGACCGCCTTGCGCACCTGGCCCGGAACCGTCGTCTCGACCTTCGAGACCAGGTAGACATTATCCCGCACACCTTTTAGCCCCTCCCCGATAATCGCCTGGCTCTCCATGTAGTTGCCCGCCGTATCGTAGTAGCGCACACCTCGATCGTAGGAGTAGCGAACCAGCTTCACGCGATCGGGGAGTGAAAGATTGTTGCCCCAAACCTTCGGAAGCCCGGCGCCGCCATAACCGAGGATAGGCAGTTTCATTCCGGTTTTGCCGAGTATGCGGGTTGGAATCATGTCGGCAAGGACGATTCTTTTGTCCTTCGGGACCGCCCCGGACGCAACTGCCACCGGAACCGCAACGGCAGCGGCGCTCAGCGCAGCCCTCTTTAGAAACTCCCGCCGTCCCAGTCTGTCTGTCATCCCGATAGCTCCTGTCTCTGCTGCTCTTTCAGATATCACCGTCCCGCAAACAATCACCCCGCCTACTTCGGCGTCGCCTCGCAGTGCGGATACCGGTAGTCGGCGCCGTCCTTCGTCGATACTTTCCTGGTGGCGGCGTCCTTCAACGTATAGAGGTAGAGTGAAGGGCTCGCATGGTACACAATTGCCGTCTCATCTTTGGTCCAGCGAGGGTAGGCGAACCAGCGATTCGTCCCCTCCTCGTTGGCGAACGGTTTGGCGTTTGTAATCGTGCGTTTCTTCGCATCGAAGTCGGCGATGTAGAGCGTGCGCCCCGTATCTTTATACTCAAATCCCGTCTGGTACTCGAAACAAACCTTTGTCTCGCTCGGCGAAATACTCACACGATCCAGCAGCCCCTTCTTCGCCAACTCGCAGTCGATGCGTTCAAAACGGGGGCTCCCGCCGGCATTGGGCGTCATCAGGTAATAGCCCCAGCCCTGTTTCGGGTGTGCGCACTGTACGAGGATTCTGCCATCGATGAGGCAAGTGTATGCCCAAGTATGGTATCTCTTGTCGGTCAGCGCGATCTCCTGACCGGGCTTATTGCCCACCTTGCTTGCCATCACGCAAAAGCCGCCCGTCTCCGGGTTCTTCCGGTTCCAGATGGGCGTGTTGGATCCGTCGCGCGTCCAGGTCTGATTGAAATCCGTGTGTGTGCCATCGGTCAGTTGATTCAATCCCGTTCCGTCAACATTGATAATGTATATCGCGGTTTTCCAATTGGTCACGACCGGATCATTCTTCAATCGCCGAAAGAAGACGAGCATATCCCCCGTCTTCGACCAGGACGGCTTAAAGTCCTGATGGCCGGTTGTAAGCGGCTTACCTTCCGGCGTGCCGTACACGTTAACGTGAATTTCGCCGTTCATGTAATAAGACCCCCTGAAACCGGTGCTCTTGATCCCTGTCTTGCCGCTCTTTTTAACCTCCCTGGCAAGCATAGCAGCAATCTTAGGCCGAGCCGCCTTGATCTTCTCGAAATCCAGTTTCAGTTTCAGATATCCCCCGATCGCCTTATATACCCCCTCCAGTCCCTCGTCCCATTCACCTTTGACAACGTCCAGCGGAGTCTCGGACCTGGCATTCCGAACATTTACATCAGCCCCTTTCGCCACCAACGCCTTCACAATCCCCGTATGACCGAAAAAAGCCGCCATATGCAGCGCCGTCGCGTTTTCATTGTTCCTGATATCGGGCTTTGCGCCTTTATTCAACAGCACTCTCGCAGCGTCCCCCTGCCCGGCAAGCGCCGCCACCATCAAAGGTGTCAATCCTATCGACGGCGCCTTGGCGTTTATGTCCGCTCCCGCTGCGGCGTATTCCTTGATCGCTTCAATGTCCCCCGTCGCAGCCAAAGCCCATATATCATCGCCCGCCACCGCGGCTTCCGATCGACCAATCTGCCCAAACACTGACCCAAACACGATTACTAAGACACATGCGACAACCTTCTTCATGGTAAGCCTCCTGATTCGATAAATAAACCTGTTCTTGAGCCGGATCGACTTTTCGCGATCTCACGAAAAACAACGTGCAATCGACAGCCGCCGTATTTTATTATACATCCTGTCGGGACAAAAGGTTACACACTTTCTTCGCAAATCGGCCATGTCATGCGACACACAGGAGAGATTCTCAACTCCGGGATTTCACGGATGGAGGCATGGATCGATCGGGTGGCAGTTCGAGACTGATGGTGAAGACGCCTTGCTGCTCTGAGCGGGCTTTGACCCTTATGCCCAATGCCTTTGCCAGCTTTTGGACTACGGCCAGGCCGATGCCGAAATGCTCTCCCGTCCCGGTGCGAGATTCGTCGCGCCGCCAGAAGGAGTCGAACACATGCTCAACATCGGCCGCTGCAAGCTGACATCCGGTATTCGATATCGACAGAACAAGCATATTTTCGGTTCTCTGCGATTCAACCCATATCTTGCCGCCGGCGTCGGAGTATTCGGCGGCATTGTCCAGGACGTTTGAAATAATCATGCCAAGATGGTCCCTGTCGGATATGCACGCGACGTCGACATCGGCAAGGTTTTCAAAAGTCAGATTCTTGTCGTGCGCTTTGTCGGCGAAGCTCAGCCACCGGTCTTCGATCAGGCGCATAAGACAGATGCGTTCACTTCGAGCAGAAAGCTCGCCCGAATCGAATCTGGCTAACGACAGCAGGGCGTCAATCATTCTATGCATAGTCCGGGCGATCCTGAGGCAGTCCTGCAGCGAGTCCCGGTATTCGGCGGGTTGGCGCCCGCGCAAAAGGCTGACCTCGATAACGGATTGGATGCCGGCCAACGGCGTACGCAGTTCATGGGCGAGATCCGCATTGAATTGTCGCTGGCGATCAAAGGCCGACTTTAGCCGCCCCAAAAGACCGTTCAGGCACGCACATATTGGACGCAGTTCGTCAGGATACTCCTGCCCGGAAAATCGCCTGTCCAGGTTGTCTTCATGGATCGACTCAATACCCCTTGCAAGGCTGCGAACCGGGCCCAAACCGGTGCCGGTAACTATCAGGCCCAGGCCCGTTGACAGAATCACTACGACCGCCGAAGAACCCGACAGCAGCCATTTCATAAAGAGCAGGAAATGATGCAGGTCGCCTGCATCCCTGGCGACAACCAGCGCCAAGGCCTTGGGGTGAGCTTGTTCCTGATGGCCCTTTTCGGTCCTTGGATGGAATCCAAGCTGCACCAGACGCCCGCGCCTGCCGTCGGGGAGTGTGCATTCAAGGTACGCAGGCGTCGTTTGCGCCCCGTCCAATCGGGGCAGGTCTCTTTGACCAAGAGAGGGCGAGCGGACAGTTAAACTCCTGTCATGATCCCAAAACTGGTAATAAGCTCCGCCGTTAAAATTGTTGAACTCCCCGGTCATGCCAACTTCAATATCCAGCTCCAGTGCTCGCTCCGTTGACGGGCGGTTTTGGCTGTCGGCGGCTTCGGCGTCATGGTCGCCTTCGGCTTCCTCCTTGAAATTCTCCTCCTCAATAACCGCCGAAAGCATCCTGGCGGTTGTCAGCAGAGATCTGTCAAATTCACCGATCAGATAACGCCGGGTAATTGCATACACCGATATGCAGAGCACGCCCAACAGCACAGCCGTGCCGGCAATGACCCCCAGGAGCAATCGCGTGCGGAGAGAAATGATCATGGCCGGGCCCCCAACAGATAACCCCGCCCGCGCACGTTATGAAGCAGCGAAGGTTTGCCCTCGCTTTGCAGTTTCTTCCTGAGGTAGCCGACATATACGTCAACCACATTGCTTGCCGCAGAGGAATTGAATTCGTAGAGGTGCTCCCAGATATCCGTCCTGGAAACGATCTCTCCGGCGCGGACGGCAAGGTATTCAAGCAGCCCATATTCGCGGGCCGTAAGCTGAATCAGGCGGTCGCCTCGATAGACCTGCTGCGTGTTCAAATCGATGCGCAAATCCTCAACGACGATTTGCGAGGATTTCTTATTATAGTTACGGCGAACCAGGGCACGGACGCGGGCAAGAAGCTCCTCGAATGCAAACGGCTTGACCAGGTAATCATCCGCCCCGCAATCAAGACCGGTTACCCGATCATGGATCGTGTCCCTGGCCGTGAGTATCAAAACAGGAGCATCCTTCTTCCGGGCCCTCAACTTTCGCAGGATGCTCAGACCGTCGACGCCCGGCAGCATCAGGTCCAGAACGATCACGTCATAATCGTTGCCAAGTGCATACCACAGACCTTCTTCGCCGTCGGCGGCCACATCAAGGGCATAACCCGCCTCACTCAGACCCTGCTCCAGCGATTTCCGGAGCGGCTCGTAATCTTCCACTAAAAGCACTCGCATATCCACCTCAATAGTAAAGACACCGCCGACCTTTACAAGCCGACGGCGTCTATTCTATTGCCAAAACACTTGCCGTGTCACCGGCATTTTCTACTTGTCGTCTTCGTCCTCGTCGTCCTCGTCGACAGCTTTTTTGCCATGGTGCTCGCCATCGTCGTCATCGTCATCTACAGCTTTTTTGCCGTGGTGCTCGCCATCGTCGTCTGACTTGCCCTTTTCAACCTGTTCTTTGACCAGCCTGCCGTCAGGAGTCAAGAGCATCTCGCAGAGCCCGTCGCCTTTGCGAAACTTGATCTCGTACAGGACCATCGTTTTCCTCTCGCAGGCCAGATCTACTTTCTTGCCCGCCGCCTTGCGAGCCGCCTTCAGCGCCGCGGCCGGAACCTTGTCGGCGGCTATATGTTGTTCGATTTCCACTAATGCGCCCGCATCCGTAACCAGCACATCCACATTGGCGCCCTCGCGACCCTTCCATGAGCCTTCATAGAATTTAGAGCCGTGCTCGATCTCCTCGGCAAACTCCGTAATCTTCGCCCCGTGAGCCATCTTCTTGAGTGTCGCCAGCGCCGCCTTAGAAACCTCTGCGGCAGTCACTTTACGCTCGGTTTCACCCGCCTTTGCCGCCGACCGGGGTTTGTCTTTTGCTTTGGCCTTCTTGGCATACCCCACCGCACACAGCATCACACCTGACATAATCACAACAGTAACCAGTTTCCAGTGTTTCCATCTCATTTTCTGTCTCCTTCATCAAAAAAATTCGTGATCTTCCCGCCCGCCACACAATGGACCGGCCCTATATATCGGCTACAAGCATAGCAGGCTAAAGATGAGAAAACCATGAGAATTGAGTGTTTTTCCGCCAATATCGACTTTACGCCGAAGAATTTACGAGTTTGTACCCGCCCTTGTCGTTCGAGATGGTTCCGGACAGTACGCCGTTCTTGTGCCTCTCACCGAACTCCAACTTGCCCTGTCAGTCGGCTGGCGAAGCAATTTCACCAGGTTACAAGTCGCCAAGCGAATATCCACACTTCTCAAACCACCCTCGATGTCTTTCTTCAATCTGTTTTATTAAATCACTATCAATCAAGCCTTTCCATGACCCATGCCTGCCATCCGTCACATGATCACGGTAATATAAGTTCACATTATGATAGGCCGCATTTTTTGAACCCTGACTTTGATAATCAAGCCCTTCAAGACTCTCTACTATCACTGCAGGATCAATATTTTGCATTCCAAAGAGATTGGCAAGTTGTGTAATAATACTTTCCTTGTCCTCCAACATAGACTCATAACGCATTACAACATTTGCAACATTCATCCACTTTTCATATTCGCTAACAAGAGCATCCGCAATTTCAATAGATGGAACATGCTTGAATCTTCTAAGCATGCTCGCCATTGCATCTCTAATATCCCTGTATGAGTACACAATATATTTTGACTGATTCACAAGATTCTCGTCGTAACGATGCACCTTTATCAGCATATATTTCTTCTTTGGAATTTTTTCCCAATCTCCTACCCAACCACAGCTAAACTGCTGCGATATAGAAGGTGAACTGGAAAGTAACAATCGGGCCGCATTGTATAACCATGTGCTCGCCGACCGCCGCATTCCAGCCGCTATGATTAATGCCGAGCTACTTAACATTCCACCTCTCAATCATTATTAACTTCGAAACCGATAACTTTACTAACCTGACATTTCGCATTTAACAAGCAAGAGTCTAATCGTCTGCCGCCCATGGCAAGGCGCTTAGCCACTGCCGGGTCATGAGGGCGAGATCGGCCAGATCAACCACACCGCTGCGATTAATATCACCTTCAATCGGCCACCTGCTCATGCTTGCATAAAGCGTGTTGCCGTAGGCGCCGAGATTGACCCGGCCGCCGTTGGGCATCCGCTCGCGCCAGGGTGTTTCGGCGGGGTCGCCGCTGTCAATCAAGGGGCTCGTCACCGCATCGAAGGTCCAAAGTCCCTCCAGGCCGTTATTGACGTCCGGGTCCAGGGGAACAAAGCGCCCCTTTTCCGACATCAGGTGGTAGTCGTTGTTTTCGGGATCGGCAAACAGGGGGGATAGTTGGCTCTTGTAGACGATCTGCATTTCCTCGGCAGACAAGGCCCTGTTGAAAATCATTACGTCGTCAATCGCACCAAAGAATTCGCGGTCGTCATAACTTGCCCCCCCCCGCATGCCAATCCATAAATCGGCGCCGAGGCTGTCGGGAACGAGCGTTATGGGATAGGCGGAGGCGCCCTGCTCGACCGGCAGGCCGTTATAATAAAAGGCGGTGGTCAGCGTGGAAGCATCGAACGTAACGGCAACATGCTGCCATACGCCAGGTGTGACTACTTCGACGCTGTAGGCCCGGCCGTTGTTCTCGTTTTTCTCGACGTCAAGGCGGATTCGATTTCTGTCGATGCTGAGTATGTATTCCTTATCCAATTGGCTGGTGACCTTGCTCATGATGACATGAATGTAGTTGGTCAACTCCGGTTTGATCCAGGCGCTCAGCGTGTAATTGCCCGTGCCGACACTGATTGCAGGGCTGCTGGGAACCAATACATAATCGGCGTTTCCGTTAAAGTCCATCGCCCCTTTGGCCTGACCTTCGGTCCAAACGGGACCATCGACTGCGCCATCACTGGATCCGACCGAGTCAAACGCCGTCTCGCCGCCGCCTTCATCGAACTTCCAGTGAGCCGCCGCATCGACCGGATCCCAGTCCCAACTGTAGCGACTTTGATAACCCTCATCGATATTGCCCTCGGCATTGTTCCAGAAGATGCAGTTGCTGATATCGGGCTGGGCGCCGCCGAACACCCGGATGCCGAAATCGTTATTGACGATGGTCATGTTTTTTATCGTCGGGGAGCTTGCCATGCAGAATATTGCGCGGTAGCTGTCGCGTATTATAAAGTTACTCAGCACACTGCCCGCCCCCTCTCCCTCTTGAAACGAGAACGCATATCCCACCTGTGTCTGCACCACAGCGGCATCGGCGGCACTGCAAACGGTAATCGCCTTGCCCTGGAAATAAACCTGCTCATTGTAGACACCGGGCCAGGCCAGCACAGTGTCGTCGTCAACGGCCTGATCGATACCCCGGTTGATGGTGGCAAACGCTGTCTCTCTGCTCAGCCCGTCGTTGAGGTCATTGCCGCTGCCGGCGTCGACGTGAAAGACGGTTGATGGATTTGCAAGGGCGGCGATGTCGTCGGGACTCAGCGCATAGTTGTAAACGCGAACATCGTCGATCAGCCCGTTGAAGAATCGGTCCGGTCTTTCAGCGTTACTCCCGAGGAGGACATCGTAGCCGCTGACATTGATCTGCCCCGAGGCAACACTGCTCACATCGAGAACGCCGTCGATATACAGCGATATTTGGGCGCCGTTATAGACGCCGGCGGCGTGATGCCACATCCCGTCGTCGACGCGGATATTGCCCATAATGTTGCCCCATTGCGTATCTGGCGCCGCCACGCCCGTGCAGGCAAATTCCAGTGCGCCGGGGTTGGTGTCGATCCTGGCGCTTTGCAGTCGCCAGGCATCGTCGCCCTTGGCAATGATCGGCCGCCAGAAGTCGGTAAATTCATCGACCCTTATCCATGCGCTGAGGGTGATCTCATTTCGGATATCGAATACACCGCCGACGCCGCAATTGACATAGTCGCCGGCGCCGTCAAAGGCCAGCGCCCCGTCGATCCGTCCGTCGCCGGGCGCCCAGACAGGATCGCCCTCCAGCGAGCCGTCGTTGCCCCCAACCGAATCATAAGCGGCGCCGCCGTCGGCTTCATCCAGCTTCCAGCGGGCCACAAGTGCGGGCGTAACGAAGAACTCATAGGCGCCCATATCCACAGCGCCGTCGTTGATGCGCTGCCGGCCGTCAAGGTCCGTTTCGTTGGGATCGGTCATACGCAGCGGATTGCCCGCGTTGATACACGGCGAATCCACAACCAGACGCAGATTGTCGTCGGCCGTGCCGAAAATATCGTCCTCGCCGTCGGCGTCGACAAACAGCGGGTCGGCATGGGCATTGTTCACACCGGTAAGACCGTTCGGGACATCGCTGTAACGGACCGAAACCGTCCCGCCCGACATACTTATCTCTTCATAGATAATGCAGTTGTTTATATCGGCGTTGCCCGCGATTGCATAGAACCCGCCGCCGCCGTCGCTTGCCCAGTTGCCGCTGAAGGTGCAGTTGTTAAACGTCGCGTCGCCGCCGTTGTGAAAGACGCCCCCGCCGCCGTAGTCCTCGGCCCGATTGCCGCTGAACAGGCAGTTCACAAAAACCGCATCGGACGAACTATCATATACCCCCCCGCCGCTGTCAAACGCCCAGTTGCCGATGAACATGCAGTTGATCACC
Source organism: Planctomycetota bacterium (assembly GCA_021160785.1). Classification (GTDB taxonomy): domain Bacteria; phylum Planctomycetota; class Phycisphaerae; order Sedimentisphaerales; family Anaerohalosphaeraceae; genus B28-G16. The sequence continues at coordinate 11,933 of JAGHBX010000099.1, forward strand.
AGCGGGCTGCTGTCGATATTGACCATCCCGCCGCCCTTCTCCCCGACGTTATACACAACGCGGCAATTAATCACGGTCAAAACGGCCGAGTCAATGAGCATTCCGCCGCCGGAGATAAGCTGCGAATGAAAGCTGCTTCCTCCCCGGATGGTGAATCCTTCCAGAACGGTCCCCTCGTCAACGCCGTTTGCAATCACAACGTACAGACTGTTCTCGTCACGCGTGGTGTTATTGTATAATTCAAAAGGAGTGGTTAAAATTGCGTCATTGTCGTTAAAATCGCCGCAGAGCACCGTTTCAAATGCACTAAAGTCCCGCTCGTTCGGGTCGGCGGCGCCGAAGCCTGCGTATCCCCCGCGAAGGGCCACGCCATCGACGAGGACAAAAGCGGCATTGCGGTCCCCGCTGCCATTGGGAGCGGCTGTGCTCCTGTCCGGGTAGTATATTCCTGCCGCAACGCAGATATCATCACCCGGCTGCGCGACAGCCAGCGCATCCTGAGGGTAGACCAGCGCGGCAGACCAGCTTATACCGTCGCCGCCGGCGGCGGCATCGCCATCGACGTAGATTCTCGCCGCCGGGCAATAGCCCCACAGCAGGACGGTAAAGAAAAGGAGGACCGGCAGGATTTTGAGATTTTTTCTTTTCATCGCCTCTCCGGGTGAAACAGCCGCCTTATCTTGCCACGGCTTTTTGAGCCAGATACAAAGGCCACAAAACACCATCCAAATGACGTTCGCCGGTGTATCCGCCCGCCCCGGGCGTCATCATCTTGTCGGCAGGCCGGTCTGCGTGCTCGTTATACGAAAAATTCAAAGTACCTTCATGCTCGATGCCGGCGGCGTCCCTGACGTAGAGCCTGATCGTCCTGATAACATCGGCCTGCATGTCTATCTCGTAAATCAATCTGCCTTGGCGCCACGTCAATTCCACCTCGACTACGTCCTTTCCTCTGGCTTTGCGCGTCTCGAACCGGACCTCTTGCCCGGCGGCATCGCGCCTGACCATATCGATCGTGTGCAGCCCCATCCACGGACGACCGAATCCCGCAAAGAGAGCCTCCGCCGCAAACGTAGTCCGCACCCTCCCGGCCGAATCGAAGACCTGCGTTCCCTCTCCGGTCTGCTCGATAATGAGTCGGTCGCCCAACTGCAGTTTAAGCCATGGCTTATGCTTGAGACTGCTTTCGTAAACAAACGGCAGACAGCCCAGCCCTTTTACGCTTTCTCCTGCGATCTCACCTGTGACGGTAAAATAAGTCCACCCTCGCCTGTGCATCTCATCACGCCGGTCTTCAACTCTCACATCAGCCGGCCAATCGTACTGGTAATACTGCTCGTACAGTACGCTCGGGTGTTGTATTACCTGGACCGTCCCGCCACCCTCGGCGGCGCGCGGCGTGGCAATCACCAGCGTGCCGCTGCCAATGCCGGCGACGCGCCCGACTTCAGTGGACTTGCCTTCGATACGCGAAATGAAGCGGCTCATCGCCGGACTGTCGGTTGGAAGACGCATCACCGAAAGTTTCTCGGAGTACATCCGATGGTTGGTCTTATAGACCGTGGACCGTTTGCGGTCAAAGTAGTAGTTGCCGAGATTGTTCTGCAGCCACACGCAATACGGCTGCTTGCCGTGCCTGTCGGGCTTCATCTTGCGCATCATGACCGACTTGTCCGGTCCGTCGGGAAAAAACCACCAGTCCTGTTCGACATTCCCTGGAATCTGCACCGACCCTGGCGCAAGGTTCACTTGCCCGGCGTCTGACAGGCCATTGGTAACACTGACAGTCGATATGCCCGAACCGCCTGGCGGATCCGGCGGCGTCTGCGTTGTCACCATAACAGCCCCGACAGTGATCACGCCTGCCGCTGCAAGCGATACGATCCCTGCCTTGCTGCCCGCCGTCCCTGCCAGAGCAGCCGTAACGCCAACCTTGGTCGCCGCCGCCGTCACCGCTATCTGACCGGCGGCAGCCTCACTCGGAGCCGTCATCTTCCCGAATACAACCAAAGCCGTCAGCAACGCCCCTTTTCCAAGTCCTCGGCGAGAAAGCTGTTTTGCCAATGATTTCTTGGCCCTGAAGAAAAGAACACGTGCATTAAATTCAGTACAGCCCAACTCCTCCGCAATCTGGGCATAACCCATATCTTCGTAGCATCGCATCACCAGCACTTCACGATACCGTGCCCTCAGATGCACCATCGTGTCGCGAACAATCTGCTTGAGTTCCTGAGAGACAAGATTCGCCAGCCCCTCGTGCTCTTGTTCGCCGACACCGGCATATCCCTCTTCGGACAGCGGTACCGTGCGACGAGCCTTCTCTCGGGTGTAGTGATGATAGACCTTATTCAGAGCAATCCGGCGAAGCCACGGCCAGAAGCGATCGGCACGCTCAAGTTTATCCAGGAATCTGAACATTTCCAACATACTCTCCTGAACGACATCCTGACTCAGTTCATCCCGCATTGTAAGGCGGAAAACATACGTATACAACTGCTGGCGGGCATGCTCAGACAGACGGTTTAAGCTCTCACCATCGCCATGCTGAGCTTTTTCCACTAATTCCTTATAGTTTACGCTGTCAGACATACGTCCGCCACTACATAAAAGAGTGCCCGCATGGGGCCTGCATTACGTTTTTTCTCGGAAAATAAGCCGGTTTAAGAACTTTGCGACACATTATCAGCCTGCCACAGGCCAAAAACACCGCCGCGGCCCTTTTATCAACCCCCTGACAAGTACTGATCATCAAACAGCATTATAACGAAAACCCCCCATTTTTGCAACCCCAAACCCCAAATCAAACATATGCCGACGTTCCTTATCGCTTTCCAGGGCAGCAGTATACTGTCCCCCATTATTCCGCGATAAGCTATAAAAAAGGTCGGGCGTCCGACAAATAGCCAGACGCCCGACTCTTTCATTGCTTATGCGTCATAGTGCAACGCATCTGGTCAATTAAAACGGCCACGGACAACTTGCATCGAGCGGATCATTACACTGGGCCCAGGTGGCAAGAATAACTACCGCATCGGACAATCCAACGTAGCAGTCCCCGTCAAAATCATAGGGCAGCAGTAGTCCGTCTGCGATCACATCCGCACACGTCGGAGCGGTAACCGTAACAACGACCGTATCCGAGACATAGCCGGAGCCGGGTACGTCAGGGTCAACCGCATCAGGGTCAAACACTTGCAACTTCAACGTATACACGCCGGGCGCGGGGAATGATACAGTCGAAAGCGGGTCAGATGGGCTGGTAAACGTTGCCTCATAGATGGTCGGTCCACCATCAATGAGCGGTCCATCTGCCGTTACCCACAGAATAGACCCGCCAACGTCCGCTCTGCCCAAATCCGTAATAACACCGGCAAGAGGACCTGCCGGAGGAGCCGTCGGCTTCCAGTTGATCCCAAAGTCTTCTCCGGCATCGACGGTCGCCACAATCGGGCCCATCCCGGTAAGCGACAGGACGCTGTCATAGCCCGTTGCGTCCAGGGGCAGGGCATAGTTGTAAACCCGAACATCGTCGATAAGGCCATCATGATGCTTGTAGATTTCTGTATTCGGATCAGTACTTGCATCTGAGATCATACCGATATAGCTGTTCCAACTCGAAGTGCCGCTCAGATCATAATCGTCGGGAGGACCGGTATTTGTTCCTTCGAGTACTCCATCGCGATAAATGCGAATCTCGCCGCCCTCTCTCATGCCGACAAGGAAGTGCCAAAAGCCGTCATTGTTCGTGCCACCGTCTTGTACCGTGTACTTGCCGCCATTGGTGTCGGCATCGGTAACGAGCGTAGCGTGACCGCTGGTGCCTTCATTATTAATCAAGCAGTAACGGTGTCCACCGGCGAGGTCAGCGCCATTGGCAAAGATAGCACCCTTGCCATAGTCGGAATTGCCCACTTTTACCTGGGTCGTTTTGATCCAGCCCGAGATTGTCCAGTCCGTGGTGCCGAAGTCAAGTTCGGTCGCAGGACCAAGATCAATATGCTTCAGGTTAGGATCGTGGTTATTATCTGTCCCTTCAAGACCAATGTAGTCAGTCAGATCTATGGAATGGGTGCCTACAGCAGCGTCAGTAACATACTCCGGCATGCCGTTCGGCTCCCCGGTGTACTCGGCGCCTTCCAGGGTTCCATCATTGCTGTTGATCGAAGCATCGAGAGCATCCCCGTCGAGGGGCCAGTACCCGACCATCCACTCATCGGCATGGTCCTTGACGGTGACGGTGACGGTATCGTTGGCATCGGCGCCGGCGATGTCGTAAACCTGCAGCATCAGTTCATAGACACCCTTTTCGCTAAACGTAACCGTCGGAGCAAGATCGTCAACGCCGCCGGCTGGAGTGAAGGTCGCCGTACCCGGACCACTCAACTGGTACCAGAATGAAGACGTAATGCCTTCGGGCCAACCGTTCGAAGTACCGTCTTCAGAACCCTCATCGGTTGCTGAGCCCGCTAATTGGGCCGGCAAATCTATCAGATATACGGACTGATCCGGTCCGGCATCCGCAACGGGCGGCGGGTTAACAGTGAGGTCGGCAATTTCGATCTCTATGAAGCATACTTTGGCGTTGGTGCCGCCGTCAGTCGCCAAAGGCACAATAGTCAGGCGACCGTCGGTGACTTCCACATTGGCCAGCGTGTACTCATCCCAATTATCCCCGCCGTCGGGATCCAGTACAACATGGCCTTCTACATCCAACACATTGACTTGGTCGGTATGATCAGGATCTCCGCAGACAATCCAGATGTTATAGATGTTATCAGGAACGGCAATCTCCCAGGTCTTGGGCGTGTTATTCTGCTGGAGATGAATCAATGAGTCATACCGCTCATCCGGTGAACTGGCGTTGTTACGGTTTCGTGTTGAACCGGTGAGGTTCTGACTAGACCCGTAAAAGAATCCGTTTCCTCTGTCTCCATACGCATCGCCGAAATCCTTTTCATAATCGGCAGGAATCGGGTCGGTTGAACCTGACTGCTGGAAGTTGATTTTCACAAAGGGAACCTGCCCGCTGGCGACACCGGCAATCATCACACCTGCAAGCATCAGAATTAACACAACATTTCGATCTTTCATTTTTTGTGTCCTCCAAGTTTAAAACATGGGTTTGATCCGGCGTCGGACCGCGCGGCATGTGCCGCGCGGCCGACCGCTTCAATTTGATTTAGATTACAAACCACTCCACGGGTCTTCACATTCGGCTGCCTGCGGATCGTTACACCTCATAAAGTCCGCGATAAATGCCGCAACATCGTTCAAATCGACACGGCAGTCCGGCGTTCCGTCGGGTCCGCTGATATCGCCGGGAAGAAGCAGACCTGCGGCTTCGACGTCGGCACAGTTGGGACTGATGATCGTCAGTGTAACTTCACTGGTGTCGGTTATTATACCGAGATTTACGTCCTCAACCGCCAACTGCAGTACGTATACGCCGAACTCGGGGAAAGTAACATCGGTAACTAACGCAGTGTCATCGACAAATACCGCATTGGAGTCGGCGGGACCACTTACAGTTGTCCATTTAAGGTTCAGTGTGCCCGGTATGCCGTTGTCGATAACAGTGCCAGCCGTTTGGACCGACTCACCCGGCTGGAGCTGGTAACTCGCATCGGAACCGGCATCACAGTCAGCCGCAAGCTCACCCATCGCGGTAAGTTCCAGGACGTCCAGATAGGTCGCATCCTCAAGAGGCAGTGCATAGTTGTAAACACGCACATCGTCGATAAGACCATCGTAATGCTTGAAGATTCCACCCCTGGCATCTGAGATCATACCGATATAGCTGTTCCACCCCGAAGCGTCGCTCAGGTCATAGTCCGCCGGCACAGTATCCGTGTCGTCAAGTATACCATCGCGATAGAGGCGAAGCTCGTTGCCGGCTCTCATGCCGACTACAAAGTGCCACATGTCGTCATTCAAGAGATTGCCGCCGTCGGTCTGTAAAATGCGCTTGGTATCGGTAGAATCCTGATCCGTAACGAAATCTACGCGACCGGAGCTTGTTTCGCCTAAAAGCAAACAGTAACGGGTTCCGGGGGTGTAATCAGCGCCGTTGCCGAAGATAGCAGCTTTACCAATATCCCCGGAGGATCCCTTTACCTGGGTCGATTTAAACCAGGCCGAGACCGTCCAGTCAGTGGCGCCAAAGTTTAGTTCGGGTGCAGGGCCAAGATCGACATGGGGCTGATTCGGATCGTGATCATCTACCGCCTGCAGGCCAAGATAGTCAGTTACATCTATGGAATTCGTGCCGACAGCAGCGTCTGCAGAATAAGTCGGCATGCCGCCCGGCTGTCCCTCAAGGGTTCCATCGTTACTGTTCATCGAAGCGTCCAGCGCATCCCCGTCGAGGGGCCAGTGCCCGACCAGAAAGTCATCGGCATGGTCCTTGACGGTGATGACAACAATATCGTTGCCATCCTTGGGTTCGATGTCGGTAGCCTGCAGCACCAGCTCATAGACACCCGTGTCGCTAAACGTAACCGTCGGAGCAAGCTCGTCGATGCCGCCGGCTGGAGTGAAGGTCGCCGTACCCGGACCGCTCAACTGGTACCAGTATGAAGACACAACGCCTCCGGGAGTACCGGGCGAAGTCCCGTCCGCGGGACCGGCATCGGTTGCTGAGCCGGCTAATTGGACCGGTAAACCTTCCGGGTCGTAGACGCTTTGATCCGGTCCGGCATCAACAATCGGCGCCGGATTGATGGTCATATCCTGCAACGCCAGAAGAACACCATCATATTGCGTTCTGCCGCCATTCTTACCAAAATAGAGAACAATCTGACCGGCGCCATCTGCAGCGAATGTCTCCTCACGAAGCAGCCACAAATATGACCCTTTGCCACCTTCTCCATCGCCTGCAACATATATTCCAGTGGTCGCGTCCGTTGGGTTTATCAGATTTTCCGATGCTGAAGCGAGTCCCCATTTATAACCATATTTGTCGCCGTCATGCATCTGCTTAATATATATATCGTAAGTGGCTCCAGCGGCAAGGCCTGTGATAGTAGCAGTGAAATCGGTTTCAGAGTTGTTCTTACTGTCATAACAATCTCCATTGACAAAGATATCACTATCGCTGCCATCGGGATAACCCCAGTTAGAAGCGTTGGTGGTACAGGTAATACCGCCGCGTGTGTAGCCTACACCATTAGCCACGAAGTCCAGGTATGTAGTGGAGACAGAGGTAACTAAAGCTTCAACGTCGCCGGGGGTAGGCTGTGCAAACAGCGGACTGCTAAGCACTGCGCACATGAGCATTAACATTAGCACAACATTTCGATTTTTCATTTTTTGTGTCCTCCAGTTAAAAAAAGTAATATTACGATTTCGTTCTTCAAAATCATCCATACCGTACCTCCTGATTAAGTAAATCCAAAGCCATCCGCCTCAAACAGCAGCGACAATGATCCGCCGCCGTCGCAAAACGCCGTCGGTGTATGAATTGCGGGGAGAAAAGATTCTGAGAAAAAGACTGGAGACCGACCGTTCGACCCCCACCCTGTCGGACATGCACATGAATAGTGCACATATCGAGTCTTATCAACACCTCCCTTTTCCAGCATTACGGGCGGCCCTCCTGCACTTACTGCAGATACATGAAGATAAACATATACGCTACAATCTCTATTATAGGAACTGGGGACATCCAGTCAAGAAAAAACTTCCAAAAAAGATTGCCTGACGTTTCTGACTCCGCCATGTCCTCAATGCCGCCGTCTGTGCCGCCGGGGGCTTGAATTGAACAACGATTCCGCACCAAAAAGCGATTTTGCGTCCGATATGACAAAAAAGAAGTTAAGTAGCCAAATTAGCAGGTCGAATAAGACAAAAGTCAGTTTGCATATCCATTGATTGTATACAATGTGATAGGAAAAGAAGAAATTACTGGAAACGCAATAACGAAATTCTAAAAACTCATTTTTTGTTGGAGGATCACCAAAATGGCAGGACGAACGACAAGTAGAACAGCCAAAAGGCGCACAACCACAAAGGCAAAGGCTAAACCCAGGGCCACAACCAGGAAACGCACGACCACTAAGGCTAAGGCCAAACCCAGGGCCACAGCCAGGAAACGCACAACCACCAAGGCAAAGGCTAAACCCAGGGCCACAGCCAAAAAGCGCACAACCACCAAGGCAAAGGCTAAACCCAGAGCCACAGCCAAAAAACGCACAACCACCAAGGCAAAGGCTAAACCCAGGGCCACAGCAAAGAAGCGCACAACCACCAAGGCCAAGGCCAAACCCAGGGCCACAGCCAGGAAGCGCACGACCACTAAGGCGAAGGCCAAACCCAGGGCCACAGCCAAAAAGCGCACGACCACTAAGGCGAAGGCTAAACCCAGGGCCACGACCAGGAAACGCACAACCACAAAGGCCAGAACAAGCACTCGTAAAGTCGCCTCAAAACCGCGCAGGACAGAGTCAAGTGCTCAATTCGATTTGAATTCGTGGCTGCTGCCGACTCTTGATCTGGAACAGTATCAGCCTCATGTCGAAGAAGAAGTCGGTGTCGTCGACAACATCAAGGGCTCGACGCGTTTTGCATGGTTCGGTGCGGGTCAGTGCGGCGGAAGACTGGTAAAGTCTTTCTATGACCTCGGTTACAGAAAGGTTCTTGCGGTCAACACCACTCACCACGATCTGGATCTTCTTGATATCCCCGCCGCACAAAAGTTCCTGATGGACATCGGCGAAAAGGGTGCAGGCAAAGACCCGAGTCGCGGACGCGATGCCGTGCAGCAGTGCCAGCAGGAAATACTTCACAGCGCCAGGCAGACATTCGGCACACAGGTCGATCGCATAATGGTATGCTTCGGCGCCGGCGGTGGAACCGGCAGCGGCAGCGTCAAGGGCTTGATCGAGATCGCCAAAAGATATGCACGCTACATCGGCCTCAAGGATCCGAACAAGAAGGTCGGCGCGATCATGACTCTGCCGACAGTCGGCGAGGCAAGCTCTCCGATGGTCGCGGAAAACGCTTACGAAGTGGCAAAAGATTTGACCAAGATGGCTGCCGACGGCAAGATTTCCCCGTTGATCATCGTCGACAACGACAAGATTAGCAAGATGTATCCGGGCATGACTGTAAGGCAGTTCTGGCCCAGCATCAACAACACGGTCGCGGCGCTGTTTGACATCTTCAACCGCCTAAGCTCAATGAGCAGCCGGTACACCTCGTTCGATCCGGTCGATTATCACAGCATTATCGAGTCCGGCGGATGCGCGATCATGGGTCTGACGAAGGTCACCGAGTTTGGCGATAAGTTTGCCCTCTCTCAGGCGGTCAAGAAGAACCTGGAGAAGACTCTGCTGGCCGGCGGTTTCGATCTGTCGTCAGCCAGGCTGGCAGGCTGCATAGCAGTCGGCGGCAAGAAGCAGATGCACAACGTCAAAGGCCTGCAGGACAACATCGATTACGCCTTCGATGTTCTGTCTGAGATTACGGGCAATGCGACAATCCACCGCGGCATCTACGAGGACAACAAGGATTCGCTGAGAGTTTATACAATCATCGGCGGCCTGCATGACTGTACTGCCAGGCTTGAGGAACTCAAAAGCCGCTGTGCCGTTGGCGTATAGCATGAATCTCCCGAACAAATGATTCGTGTCCTTCGCCGGGCATGTCGCGCTGAAGATCAGCCGATATGCCCGGCGATTTTTTTCGCCATCCCCACCACTGCCTGCCCGCTTTATCTGCATATTGTCAATTGCGCACAACGTCCGAGCACAGCACGGACAAACGAGTTTGTCGACGCCGACCGATGCTTGTTCCGGGGGTGGTCGGTGGCCCGCCGGGGCTGTTTATTGTCGCTGCGATTAGGATGGTTGCGCTGGGTTAGGTATTTGGGTCTGATTGGACT
>JAGHBX010000620.1 GCA_021160785.1 Planctomycetota bacterium
ATCTTAGAGACGCCAAGTCATATTGTTCGATACCATCGAGCTGGAACATCATGGCGATTACGGTGGGCACGAACGGGAAACCTGTAACCTTTTCTTCTTCAATTCGCTGCAGGATCTTGTGGAGGTATACGAAAGATTTTTCAAGGACGACCGTGCCGCCGAACATGAAAGCCATGATCACCTGATACATTCCATATCCAAATGCCAGCGACAAGACGTTCAGTATTATATCATCTTCTGTATTCTTCAAGTAGTCGATTATGCATTTGGCGACATCGATCATTTTGGAGTGAGGCTGCATTACTCCTTTTGGGCGGCCTGTCGAGCCGGATGTATATATAAGTGCGGCCAGATCATGCTCGTCGATTGACGCAGGCGGGGGAGTGGCTTTTGAGGCGGATGGATCGGAAAAAATTGAGTCCCATGCAAGCGCATTGTATTTTTCCAACAGCTTCGGCGGTACTTTTCCAAGCGGGCTTATCCAGATGAGACGTATTTCACGATCGATTTGCTCAAGGGCTTCGGCAACTACTTTTGCCTTGCTGGTATGAGTAATGAGGGTGTGTGCGCCGGAGTCCTTTAGTATACAGGCAAGCTTGGAGGCCTTGAGTGTTGCGTTTGCAATAACGAAAACGCCGGAAGCCTTTGAAATTCCATAAAGCGATATTACGGTTTCGGCGGAATTATCCAGGAGAACTGCGACTCTGTCCCGGGGCGCAAGTCCGAGTTTGTGCAGGCGGCAGGCAAGCTGATCCGATTTTTCATCAATCTCCCTGTAGGTCCACCGTTTGTCGCCGCAGACCAGGGCGTCTTTGTCGCCGAGACGCCGGGCGGTTATCCTTAGATAATCATGAAGTAGTTTTGGCTGCGAACTCATGGACGCCTCATCAGCTTCTACGGTCAATCAGCAGGTCCACCGAAAATGCCTCGGGCAACGGGGCGGGCGGACGATTAATGTAATTGTCGCAAACAATCTGCGTCGAAAGTATACCGGTTAAAGCCATGCTGTCAATCTCGCCGGGATTTGACGATTTTCGCAGTTTATTCACCAGCACCTTTACTCTCGATGCGTCAAAAAGACCTGTTTGGGCGAGTGTTTTTTCCGAGAGCATTTCATCGATATATGAATCGCCGGAACCGAGCAGAGACTGTGAAATCGGCGCCCGGTAAGGATGCTTTGAGCGATTGACTGTTTCGGACGGCAGGATTTTGCGGAACACTTTCTTTAACAGGAATTTTTCATTAAGACCCAGAATTTTCCATTTGGCGGGTACACTTGCCATATATTACATAATTCGAGGGTCAAGGTACGGAAGTCGGATTTCGAGAGAATGCGCCATTGCCATTCGGTCTCCCTGGGAGGAGAGCAGATAGTTGCTCAAAAAGAGAGATGCTTCCAGGTATTGGGCTCTTGAGAAATAGTCCCATTTTCCGAAGCTGGCAGGCAGCATCTCTCTAAGTTCATCCCGGCCCGAGTACGAGCCGATTTGCTCTTTCAGATCCTCCGAAAAGAAATTTTTGATTTTGCTGGTGTTTGCCCATCTGATCATGTGGGAGAAAAAAGGATTGTCCGTATTCTCAAGGCCTCTGGCAAAGAAAGCTTGCAGTGATTGTTTTAGCCTTGGATTCGTGAATATGTATGGATAAAGCTGCTCCAACAGCTTGGGGCGGGATTGTGAATCCGGCTGACGAGCCCAGAATCTTCTAACTTTAGTTTCGCGAAAAATGTTGTATCCACCAAAAAACTCATCGGCGCCTTCGCCTGTCAAAACGACTTTTAGGCCTGATTCATTTACGAGTTTTGAAAGGAGGAACAGAGGCGTCGGGGCTGTCCGAAGGATGGGCTTTTCGCAATGGCGGATGACATCCGGGAAAGCTTCGCCGATTCGCCGATTTGTCGCTGTAATCTCTTTGTGATCAACGTTTAAATGTGAGGCCATGAGATTCTGGTAGTCGCCTTCGTCAAAGGCGTCTTCTTCGAAGCGTATGCCAAAGCTCTTGACATCGCTGTTGAAATCTCCAACCACTTTTGCTGTCAGCCCGGAGGAATCCAATCCACCGCTTAGGTAACAGCCCACCGGCACATCGGCGCGTAAACGAATGCGAATTGCATCGTGGAGCAGGTCGGATATGTCCTGGACAATATCATCGATACCGCTGTCGGTCTGTTCATCCGGGCTATAGAAGGGTATATCCCAATATTTCTTTATGCTTACCTTGCCGTTGGATATCTTTGCAAAGCAGCCCGGCGGAAGTTCGTTTATATCTTTAAAGGCAGTCCGCCCCTTTAGTGTTGTCCAGAAGGTGAATATCTGGTCCATTGCTATGGGGTCGAGGCGGCGTTCTATATCCGGCAGAGTGAAAATGGATTTAATTTCCGAGGCAAAGATGAATCTGTTATTTTGAACGGTGTAATGGAGCGGTCTGATGCCGATTCGGTCTCGAGCAAGAAACAATTCTTTTGTTACTGCGTTCCAGACAGCAAATGCGAATTGCCCGTTAAGTTCATTGAGACATGCAGGTCCTTTGTCCTCGAAAAGATGCAGGATTACCTCGGTATCGGAAGTTGTATAAAAACGGTGGCCATTTTTAATCAGGCTGTCCCGGAGTTCGGGATAATTAAAAACTTCGCCATTGTAAATAATCCAGAGGGTTTTGTCTTCGTTGTGGATAGGCTGGGCGCCGGACGAAAGATCGATGATGCTCAGCCTGGCCTGGCCCAGGGCTATGTGGTCGTCGATGTAAATGCCTGTTTCGTCGGGGCCGCGGTGTTTCTGGACAGATACCATGTGCTTGATGGAATTCAGGGAGATTCGTCCGGGCCCGGAGAGATTGCAGATACCCGCTATTCCGCACATGGAATTTTCTGCTTAATGAATTTTGCGACATTGTTCAGGCTGTCGAGATTCTCGGGGGTAAGTTCATCGTCGGCGATTGTGATATTATAGGTCTCCTCGAGAAAAGTAATGAGTTCGAGAATGCCTGTGGAATCGATAATTCCGCTGTCAAGAAATGAGGTCTCGTTGGTAAGCTGCCCGCCATCGCCGAAGAGAAAGTTTTCAACGATAAATCCGTGTATAGTCTCAACGTGGTTCATTTGAAATTACCTCACACAGTGCCGGATACTCTATAGAAATTGCCCGCAAAGCCATCACGTCCTGCGGTTCTCAGGTTCTTATATTTCGCCAAAGAGTCTTACAATATTTACGCAAATTTACTCAAGAATCGAAGTATATCGATTCATTGCTGCCAAGTCAATCGGTATTTTCCCCCTTTTTTTTAGGGGTGGGCACTTATGCGTTGAGTTGTATGCACGGGAGTGTAAGGGCTGAGGGGGGTGTGGGCATTGGTTTATGGGCGACCCCGTGGCGGGGTCGCCCATAGATGACAGGTTTTGAAATCAGTATTTGTTGTTCGTCTCAAGAAAGTCTTGATACCAAGGCTTTAGGGAGACATTCTCCACGATCATGGGCACCGATTGTGTCAAACCGGGCTGGCCGGGTACTTCAAAGGTGATTTCGTAACTGGCCGCCTGATTATACCATGGCCGCCAGGTGAAGATGTTGTCGATGAAAGTCGCGCCGGCGGGCAGGGCCAGGGGATCCTGGGCGACGTAATCGTCGGAGTCGGTGGTGCTGAGCTCGAATCCCAGATTCTTGGCTTCTATGACTTCGTATGTGCGATAGATGGCCGATATTTCGTCGGCGGCCAGGGTGCGGCTGTAGATGCGGACGTCGCTTAACATGCCGTCGAAGCCGCGGTCAGATGCGGCTCTATTGCCGATAATCAAGGGCGCATTTGCTGAGTCATTTGGGTTTGTTTGGTAATTTGTATCTCCGCCGGCGGGTTGGCCGTTGACATAGAATGTTACGGTGTCCGATGCGTCGCTATAGGTTACGGCTACATGTTGCCATTGAGCAAGGTCGATGACGTCGGGATCGGAGTTGACAAAGCTGCCGCCATATGTCAGGTATGCAATGCCTTGTATCTCCTCTTTGACATAGAACGCAAAACCTCCGGACGCATCGCCATGCCTGTCAACGATTCTACCGAGGCCACCGGCGAGGGGACCGGCACCGAAGCTGTCAGGACAAACCCATGCCGTTACAGTCAAATCACCGGTAAGATTAGAACTTGCCCCAGAGCCGCAGTCAACATAATCGTCAATACCATTAAGTTTCAATCCCTGAGGCCCTCCAGACGCCATCCAATGAAAACCATTTTTGAGTATTGCTGGGTCATTGTTATTCCAGGAATCCTTAGCTTCGAGGCCGATGTAGTCTTTGAACTCATATTTGCCTCTCTTGCTGGCAGTTTCATGAAGAGCAAGTA
>JAGHBX010000655.1 GCA_021160785.1 Planctomycetota bacterium
GCCTTGATGTTCGTGGTATGGATTTTTAGTCCGCTGATTGCGACGAATCAGCCCATCGTGTGCAAATACGAGGGTCGATGGTATTTCCCGGCGGTTGTCGAGATATTTCAATCTCGCGGCAGCGGGCCGCACTGGATCAAAAAACCCAAGCCCTTCAACCTGCCGCAGTTTAACGCCGCAAAGGAACTCAAGCCGGGAGATTTTGCAATCTGGCCCCTGATTCCTTATCATGAGTACGATCAAATGTTGACGGAGCCTTTTTCGCCGCCGTCGAGTCGCCACTGGCTGGGTACGGATCAGTTGGGCCGTGATATTGCCGCAAGGATGGTCCACGGCACGGCCGTATCGGTCAAGGTCGGATTTGTCTCGATGGGCATCGCGGCGCTGATAGGCATTTTCATAGGTGGCATAGCCGGCTACTGGGGCGGCGTTGTCGATATGATCATCAGCCGCATAATCGAAATTGTGATTTGCTTTCCGGTATTTTTCCTCATCCTTGCGATAATGGTGTGGCTCGAACCGAACATAATCAACGTCATGATCGTCATCGGGCTGACCCGATGGACGAGCATTGCGCGCTATACGCGAGGAGAGTTCATGCGGATAAAGGGTCAGGACTATTGTTTAGCCGCGCATTCCCTCGGCATCGGGCACGGGCGGATCATGTTCAGGCATATCCTGCCCAATTCATTAGCCCCTGTGTTAGTGAGCATAACGTTCGGGATTGCAAGTGCGGTTCTGGTCGAGGCGGGCCTGAGCTGGCTGGGCTTCGGCGTGCAGGCGCCCGATCCTTCCTGGGGCAACATCCTGCGGATGGCGTATGATGCGCTGCGAGTCGCTCCGCACATGGTATATCCGCCGTGTATAGCAATTTTCCTTGCGGTGTTAGCCTACAATCTTGTCGGCGACGCGCTCCGCGATGCGATTGATCCGCGTTTGAGAGGCACGATGTGAAAGCAGAGGATATACTGGTTTCGATTCGCAATCTGTCGGTGAGCTTTGCCACCGAGGCGGGCCAGGTTCGCGCGGTCAACGACGTGAGTTTCGATATCCGCAAGGGGCGCACCCTTGCGCTCGTGGGTGAAAGCGGGTGCGGCAAAAGCGTTACCGCACTTTCGATTTTGAGGCTGATTCCGAGGCCGCCGGGCAGGATAACCGCCGGGCAGATCATGTTCGGCAAGGCGGACCTGCTCGATGTCGCCGAAAACCGGATGCGTGCGATTCGCGGCAACCATATTGCGATGATCTTTCAGGAACCGATGACCAGTCTCAACCCCGTTTATACGGTGGGCGACCAGATTGTTGAAGTGATCCGACTGCATCAGAACAAGAAGGGGCAGGCTGGATGGGACCATGCCGTCGAGATGCTCAGGATGGTCGGTATCGCCGACCCCGCCCAGCGGGTGCGTGAGTATGCCCATCAGATGAGCGGGGGCATGCGGCAGCGGGTGATGATCGCGATGGCGCTTAGCTGTTGGCCCGAGCTGCTGATTGCCGATGAGCCCACGACGGCGCTGGATGTAACGATTCAGGCGCAGATTCTGGAACTGCTGCGAAAACTCCAGCAGCAAAAGAATATGGCGGTGCTGCTGATTACCCATGATCTGGGAGTCGTAGCGGAAAACGCCGACGAGGTGGTTGTGATGTACGCCTCGCGGGTGGTGGAAAAGGCCTCGGTCGAGGCGATTTTCGACGAGCCGCTGCACCCTTATACGCAGGGACTGCTGCGGTCGCTGCCCAGGCTCGGCCGACATGCCGAACGACTGGACGCCATCGGCGGATCGGTCCCGGACCCGCTGCACTTTCCCACCGGCTGCAAGTTCCATCCGCGATGCCCGGTCGGCACCGATGACAAGCGATGCCGGACCAACGAGCCCGAACTCAGGGAAGTCCGCCCGGGGCGATACGCGGCCTGCTGGCTCGCACCCGGCTACGAGACTCAAAGCGAACACAGAAGTTACGAATAGGAGTTTTGCAAAAGTCTTATTGTAAGTCACGGGCAAGATGCCCGTGCCACATTTGGGTGAAATGTTACCGAAGAAAAGTATGGACAACACAGACAAATATCTGATTGAGGTTGCGGACCTCAAGACGCATTTTGCCGTGCGAAAGGGCATGCTGAGGCGTGTGGCCGGATGGGTAAAGGCGGTTGACGGAGTCAGTTTTCGCATCGGGCGGGGCAAGACATTGGGCCTTGTCGGCGAGAGCGGCTGCGGCAAGACCACCGTCGGACGGACCATTCTGCGGCTGATATCCGCTACCGCCGGGCAGGTGACATTCGACGGGTCGGATGTGTTCAGGCTGCCCGGTTCGGCGATGCGGCGCATGCGTCGCGATATGCAGCTTGTCTTCCAGGACCCGTACGGATCGCTCAATCCGCGAATGACCGTTGACAACATCGTCGGAGAGGCGCTGACCGTTCACGAGGGCGTCAGGGGACGCAAACGCCGCGACAGGGTGGTATCGCTCCTGGAGAAGGTCGGCCTTGCCGCCCATCATGCCGGGCGGTATCCTCACGAGTTTTCCGGCGGCCAGCGACAGCGAATAGGGATTGCCCGGGCACTTGCATTAGGACCGAAATTCATCGTATGTGACGAACCCGTAAGCGCCCTGGACGTGTCGATTCAGTCGCAGATCATCAATCTGCTCCAGGATTTGCAGGACGAACTCGGGTTGACCTATCTGTTCATTGCCCACGATCTGGCGGTCGTCGAACACATAAGCGACCATGTGGCGGTGATGTATCTGGGCAGAATCGTCGAATATACCGACCGCGACGAGCTTTACGCAAACCCCCTGCATCCGTACACCCGGGCGTTGATGAGCGCCATTCCCCGGCCTGAGCCGCAACGCCGACACGAACGGATCGTACTGCACGGTGAGGTGCCCAGCCCGTCAAATCCGCCATCGGGCTGTCCGTTTCACCCAAGGTGCCCGATAGCCCAAGAACGCTGCAGCCGGGAGGTTCAGCATCTGGAGCAGAAGGGCCAGGGTAAAGAGCATCTCGTCGCCTGTTGGAAAGCGACCGGCGGGCAGGGCGCTCATTGTGCCGACGCCCATGATGTGGTATAATAAATTCCTGCTGTGGAAACACAGTATCTGTCATTCCCGCGAAAGCGGGAATCCAGGCCGGTGGCGGCCAGTGAGTTAATTTTCGAGAGATGAACCGAGATGGACAATAACGCCCAGTTGAATATAAGCACCGTTGACGATGTGGTTATTGTATCGTTTGCCGGGGCGTCTATCGGCATGCTGTCGGGCATTGATGAAATGGGCCAACAGCTTCGCAATTATGTCGCCGAAGAGAGCCCGAAGAAAATGGTCGTGGATTTTGAAGGTGTGAAGTTCTTTTCTTCACAGGTGTTAGGTCTGCTCGTCGACATCTGGCGAAAGCTCACCGAATATGGTGGAAAAGTGCTGATATGCCGGATCAATCCGCAGCTTAGCCGTGTATTCAAGATTACGAATCTGGATCGGATTTTTGAGTTCTATCCCGACAGGTCGGCCGCGATTGAAGCGATTAATCGTACCTGATGCCGAACACACATATATTGATTGAGGTGGCGGACAGATGCATATTGAGACACAGTTTTCGATTTTCATGGTTAACAAACCCGGAGTGTTGGCGCAGGTTCTCAACGAATTTGCCAACGCAAAGATCAACATCGTAGCGATCACGATGATGGACTCGGTCGAGCACGGCGTCATGCGCGTTGTCGGTGGTTCACAGGACAAGGTCCGGCGGGTTCTTGCCGGCTTGAGCATGCCGTCCAACGAAACGGACGTCCTGTGTGTGAATCTGTCCAACAAAAGCGGCGCCCTGGCGGCGGTAACACAGAGGCTTGCCGAAGCCCACATCAATATTTCCTACGCCTACTGCACAGCCGGCGCACGCGGAGGCCGAACAACCGGCATTCTAAAAGTCGCCGACGTCAAGAAAGCCATGAAAGTCCTGAAAGACCCCGCAGCCAAATCCGCCAAAAGCAAGAAAAACGTCAGACGCTCACCGGCCACAAGAAAATAGCCCTGTCTTTCGAAGGTTTCACTCGACTGTGACGCTTTTTGCGAGGTTTCTTGGTTTGTCGACGTCGTGGCCTCTCAGTACGGCGGCGTGATAGGCGAGTAGCTGCAGTGGTATGACGGTCAATATGGGCTGGAGCTGCTCGGTGGCGTCGGGGATAGTGATGAGGTGGTCGGCGTGATCTGCAATGCGGTCGTCACCTTCGGTTGCGACGATAATGGTCTTTCCCCCGCGGGCGCGCACTTCTTCGATATTCCCCATGATCTTGTCGTATTGCGAACTCTTTGTGGCGATGAAGACGGTGGGCATCCGGTCGGTAATGAGTGCGATGGGCCCGTGTTTCATTTCGGCGGCGGGCAGGCCTTCGGCGTGGATATAGCTGATTTCCTTGAGTTTGAGTGCCCCTTCCAGCGCGACGGGGTAATTTACGCCGCGTCCGAGGAAGAGCCAGTTTTCCTTGTCTATATTTGCCTGGGCGATCTGCTTTATATGATCGGATTGCCGGAGGATTGTTTCAATTTTTTCCGGCAGGTCGTTAAGTTCTCTAAGCAGGGCGGCGGCGTAATCGCTGCTCAAGTGTCGCCGTCTGCCGAGTTCGATAGCGAGCATCGTGAGCACCGCGACCTGGGCGGTGAATGCCTTTGTGCTGGCGACGCCGATTTCCGGCCCGACGCGAAGATATATGCCTGCATCGGTTGTTCTCGCGATGGTCGAGCCGACCACATTGACCATGCCCAGGACCGTCGCGCCGCGTTCCTTTGCCTGTTCGACGGCGGCTAACGTGTCGGCCGTCTCACCCGACTGGCTAATCGCGATGACGATAGTTCCGTCCTCGATGATCGGATTGCGATAGCGGAATTCACTGGCGTATTCGACTTCGGCGGGAATGCGGGCAAGCTGTTCAAACAGAAACTCGCCGACGAGGCACGCATGCCAGGCCGTGCCGCATGCGGTCAGAATGATTCGCTTTGTCCGCGTCAGATCGCGAAGCTGCTCGTCGATGCCCCCGAGAATAACACGCCCATTTGTCAGATCGATTCTGCCGCCCAGACATGTCGCAATCGCGGTCGGCTGCTCGGCGATCTCCTTTTGCATGTAATGCTCGAAGTCGGCAAGCTCGATCTGTTCGAGCGAGAATTCGATATCCTTCAGTTCCTTGGTAACGACGACGTTGTCAATGGTCATCGTGCGAAAGCCTTCGGTGCTTACGGTCACCATCTCGTTGTCGGAAAGATAAATCGCCTGCGTCGTGTGCTCGACAATGGCGGCGGCGTCCGAGGCGATGATGTATTCGTTTTCGCCCACCCCGAGGATGAGCGGGCTGCCTTTTTTTGCCCCGATCAGCGTGTCGGGATAGTCCGAGCACAGAATCGCCAGTCCGTATGTGCCGCAGAGTTCATGCAGCGCCTGCTGGACGGCCCATTCGAATTTGTTCTCGCCCGCCGGGCGGTCATTGCCGTCGCGGGCGTTTTCAGTCGAATAGAAATACCCGATCAGGTTGGCGATGACTTCGCTGTCGGTGTCGCTTTTGAATTGGCAGCCCTTGCTCAGCAGCCATTTCTTCAGCGTGGCGTAGTTTTCGATGATTCCGTTGTGGACGATCGTGATCTTGCCCGTGGCGTCCAGGTGCGGATGTGCGTTGGTCGTATTCGGCGCGCCGTGCGTCGCCCATCGCGTATGCCCTATTCCGATAACCTCATTCGCCTGGCCGGTCGGCAGGATATCTTCGAGCGCGCTGATGCGGCCGTCCGCCTTGTAAATTTCAAACGTATCATCCGCCAGCAGGGCGATCCCCGCCGAGTCATACCCCCGGTACTCCAAGCGCTTGAGACCTTCCAGCAATATCGGACGTGCCGGTTTATGTCCTATGTAAGCTACTATGCCGCACATTCTATCTACTCAACTCCAAAACAAGGTAACCAGGATAACCATCAACATCGCCGATTATACAATGTCGGCCGAATTTCTTACAGCATGAAACGAAAAACCCATGCACAAACCGGTCATCCGTATAAACGCTCAAAAAAGCATAATACCTCTTTCGATAGCAATAACGCTACGTAAAGTTCAGCAAAATGTCAAGAGTCATCCGTTGCGACCACATTTTATGGTATACTATCGTTTTTGTGGAAACCGCAGCAGGACATTGTTTTTTTGTAAGGAATGCAAATGAAATCGGAATCGAAGTTTAGTCGGCGCGCGTTTGTCAGGCTGGCTTGACGGCGGTGCGTTAATCTGGTATACTGTTGTGTTTGAGCGATTATGTAAATACATGCAGGAGATTGGTTTATGCGGATTAAATTGAATTTTCTCGGTGCTGCCGGCAATGTTACCGGTTCGCGACATCTTCTCGAGGCCGACGGCGTCAAGGTTCTTATCGATTGCGGCCTGTATCAGGAACGCGATCTGCAGGATCGCAACTGGGACGAGTTTCCCGTCCCGCCTTCGAGCATCGACGCGGTCTTGCTGACACATGCCCACCTGGACCACTGCGGGTTGATTCCAAAGCTGGTCAAAGAAGGTTTCAAGGGACGTATCTACTGTACGGGCGCCACCGCCGAAATCGCAAAGATCGTGATGCTGGACGCCGGCCACATCATGGAAGAAGACGCCATATACAAGAAGAAACGACACAAACGCGAAGGCCGAATACCGCCCCGCCCGGTGAAAGCTCTCTACACTGTCGAGGACGCCCAGGCGTGCGAGCAGATGTTTTCCACGGTCGATTATGAGCAGCGGGTTCGAGTCGCCGACGGCATGGAGGCGAGTTTTCACGAGGCCGGACACATTCTCGGCTCGTCGATGATAAAGCTCAAGGTCCGCATCGACGGCGAGTCGCGGACGATTCTGTTCAGCGGCGATATCGGCAGGGACGGCAAACCGATCCTCAATGACCCCGCCGACTTTGACCATGCCGATTACGTGCTCATCGAGTCGACCTACGGCGACCGCATCCACCAGAGCGTCGATGATGTCAAGGCCAAACTCGCCGAAGCGATCAACATGACAATAAAAGCCGGCGGCAACGTGGTCATCCCGAGTTTCTCCGTCGAACGAAGCCAGGAAGTGCTCTATTACCTCAACGAACTGCAGTTGGAAAAGAAGATTCCGCATGTCATGGCCTTCCTCGACAGCCCGATGGCGATCAGGGTGACCCAGGTATTCAAGGACCACCCCGAAATATTCGACAAGGAGATGACGGCGCTGGTTGACAATCATGAATCTCCATTTGATTTTCAGGGCTTGAAGATGACACGAAGCACCAGAGAGTCCAAGGCGATCAACACTATCCGCGGCACCGTCATCATCATCGCAGGCTCCGGCATGTGCACCGGCGGCCGGGTCAAACACCACCTGATCAACAACATATCCCGCCCCGAGAGCACAATACTCTTTGTGGGGTATCAGGCGGTCGGCACATTAGGCAGACATATCGTCGAGGGCGCAGAGAAAATCAGAATCTTAGGCCAGACTCGCAGAGTCAAAGCCAAAATCGTGCGTGTGCACGGCTTCTCCGCCCATGCCGATAAAAACGAATTGCTCCAATGGCTAAGTGCGATTGAAAAGGCCCCAAGGCGCGTCTTTGTCATTCACGGCGAGAAGGAGGCCGCCGACAGTTTCGCAGACTACGTGCGGGACAAAAAGGGCTGGAATGTTACCGTGCCCGCCTACCGCGAAGAAATCATAATTGACTGACGATCAACAGTCTTTTGAACGGAGGCATTTGATGGATGTCATAGATTTGCGCAGCGATACCGTAACATTGCCCTCGCCGAAGATGCGCCAGGCGATTGCCGCCGCCGAGTTGGGCGACGACGTATTCGGCGAGGACCCGACGACTAACCGATTAGAGGATATGGCCGCCGATCGCATGGGCGCCGAAGCGGGCCTCCTCGTCGCAAGCGGCACAATGGGCAACTTGATCAGCATTCTCGCCCACTGCGGGCGCGGCGACGAAGTCATCTTAGGCGACCAATCGCACACGTTTCGTTACGAAGCCGGAGGCATCGCGGCTTTGGGTGGCGTCCATCCGTTCACCATTGCAAACAGCCCCGACGGGACCATGTGCCTCGCCGATATCGCCGCCGCCATCCACCCGGACAACGTGCACTTTCCGCGTACAAAACTTATCTGCCTGGAAAACACTCACAACCGCTGCCGTGGCGCGGTGCTCACCCCCGAATACACAGAATCCGTCGCCGACCTTGCCGGCGAACATTCACTCTCCGTTCACCTGGACGGTGCGCGAATCTTCAATGCCGCCGTCGCTCTGGGCCTTGATGTCGCAGAACTTACGCGCTGTGTCGATTCGGTCACATTCTGCCTCAGCAAAGGCCTCGCCGCACCGGTCGGTTCCGTCGTCTGCGGCTCGGCAGAGTTCATCGCCTCTGCACGACGCATTCGCAAATCGGTCGGCGGCGGCATGAGACAATGCGGCATCATCGCCGCCGCCGGCATCGTCGCGCTTGAGGAGATGACAGATCGCCTCGCCGACGACCACGCAAACGCCCGGCGCCTGGCAGAAGGCATCGCCCAAATAGACGGCCTGTCCATCGACCTTGACACCGTCGTCACCAACATGGTCTACTTCAACCTCACCACAGACCGCCTGACCTGCGATCAATTCGCAGACCGCCTCGCCGAAAAAGGCGTCAAATGCCTCGCGCTCTCCCCAATGGGCCTTCGAATGGTAACACATTACGGAATCCAAACCGCCGACATAGACGGCGCTTTAAACGTTATGGCCGACCTAATCAACGCCCTTCATTA
Organism: Planctomycetota bacterium; assembly: GCA_021160785.1. GTDB lineage: Bacteria > Planctomycetota > Phycisphaerae > Sedimentisphaerales > Anaerohalosphaeraceae > B28-G16. Next base: position 8,792 of record JAGHBX010000655.1, read on the forward strand.
TTAAACAGCATTTTCGCCGCGTTGCCCGCTACTGATGCGGACGGCTTCTTCAAGCGGCAACACATATATTTTACCATCACCCCGCAGGCCGGTATGGGCTGCCTTGACAATAGTGGAGAGAACTTCATCAACCAGTTCTGAATGGCAGGCTATCTCTAACCTGATGTGAGGCTGGACACCCATGGAAACTTCGGGTTCTTCCTGCGAGCCGTGTCTTGAACGGTCGCGGCCGAAACCTTGAATATTCGAGGAGCTCGCCCCGGATAACCCTTCGACTTTATGCAGCGCCAGCATTACATCATCGAATTTACGGTGCTTGATAAACGCTAAAATCATTTTCATAATCAGATTCCTTATGAGTTTTCATTTTTGTAACATCTCATAAACTTGCCTCAGAGTTAACCCGGATTGCAAACCATTTGTACAAGGCTGGAATTACCAGCAATGTGAGAACTGTGGAAGTCGCAAGACCACCGATAACGACAGTTGCTAATGGCCGCTGCACTTCACTGCCTGTACCTGACGACAGGAGCAGAGGTATAAGCCCTAAGGCAGTAGTTGCCGCTGTCATAAGCACTGGTCTCAAACGCAAGCATGCACCTTTGACAGAAGCCTCATCCAGCGGTACTCCATCAAGGAGCAATTGGTTAAGATAAGTCACAAGAACCATGCCATTTTCCAGGGCTATACCGAATAACGCAATGAACCCCACCGAAGCCGGCACAGATAAGTTTTGCCCCGTCAGCCATAAAGCAACAATGCCGCCCACCAGTGCAAGCGGAATATTGAGAAGTATCAGCACGGAATTCTTCAAAGAATTAAAACTGGAAAAGAGTAAGAAAAAAATTATCAACAAAGTAACAGGGACTACAATCATCAGACGTTTATTAGCTTCCTGTTGAAGTCTGAACTGTCCGCCCCATGTTACAAAATATCCTTCAGGGAGTTTTACATTTTCGTCAATGGCTTTTTGGGCTTCTTCAACAAAAGAACCAATATCCCGGCCTACCACATTGCACTGAACGGTAATAAAGCGTTGGTTCTTTTCCCGGGTAATCTGGCGAGGACCAATAATCTCTTTGATACTTGTCAATTCGACAAGAGGTATCTTGGCGCCGTCCGGAGTCGTTATAAGGATTCGTCCCACCGCCTGGGCCGTACTTCTAAAGTCAGGAGCGAATCTTACATAAATATCAAAACGACGAATGCCTTCAAAGACCTGACCTGACACTTCTCCGCCAACAGCCGCTCTAATCACTTCCTGGACATCCGTCACATTAATGCCATGCCGGGCTATTTCCTGCCGGTCTATTTTTATCAGCAACTGCGGGGTACCACTTATCTGGTCCGGCTGAACATCGGCAGCCCCGCGAACCTTATTTACAACCAGAGCTACTTCATCCGCCGTGGTTTTCAAACTGTCTAAGTCATCGCCAAATATCTTAATGGCTAATTCGGCGCGGACACCCTCAAGGAGTTCGTCTATAGTCATGGCGATAGGCTGAGTGAAATTTGTCAAAACTCCCGGTACTTCACCCAACTGCTCACGTATCACTTCCTGTAGTTCTTCCTGTGATTTGGCTGTTCGCCATTGGTCTTTTGGCTTAAGAAAGAGGTACATTTCGGCACTATTAACCGGGTCGGTGTGCGCGCCTACCTCACCACGTCCAATACGGCTGACTACATCGGTAATTTCCGGTACTTTCATCAAACGCTTTTCCACCAACATTGTGACGCGTGTGCTCTCTTTCAGGGATATAGACGGAGCCATGGTCAATCGCAAAACCATAGTGCCTTCCTGAAGGGTTGGAGTAAATTCGGAGCCAAGCATGGGGAAGGTCAATCCGCCTATTAAGACCAGGATGATAACCAGCCATATGGCAATGACTCGTCGTTTGACAAATAATTGGACGATCGGCTGATAGACTACCAACAAAAATCTCATGGCCAGATTCGTAGATTTGTCTTTGTTTGGATTTGCCTTCTTAGATCGTCGCATCAAAATACCGGATAATATCGGCGCCAACAAAATTGCAAAAATAAGTGAGCCTAACATCGCCAGAGCGACTGTGTACGCCAGCGGGCGAAATGTTTTGCCTTCAACGCCCTGTAAAGTAAACAGGGGTATAAAGACAACGATAATAGTCATAATCGCAAAAACGATAGGACGTCCAACTTCGGTGCAGGCACGCATCACGACATGTAAGCGAGATTCACCAGGCTCTGCTTCATGAAGCATTCTGTCAACGTTCTCTACTATTACGATAGTCCCGTCCACCATCATGCCTATTGCGATAGCCAGACCGCCAAAAGACATCAGGTTGGCTGAGATTCCAAAGCATTTCATTCCCAACATCGCAAACAGTACTGAGAATGGTATAGAAAGCACCACGACCGCACTTGGTCGGAAACCGCCCATGAAAATCAACAAAATGATGACAACCAAAACAATACCCTGCAGCAGCGCATTAGTCACTGTCGACACGCAGGCCTGTACCAGACTCTTCTGCTCATAGTATGGAAC
>JAGHBX010000574.1 GCA_021160785.1 Planctomycetota bacterium
CCGCCATAACCGCCGCCGCCATAACCGCCGCCGCCTTGGCCTGTAGACGGGGCGCTGAGAAGTTCGGCAACGTCGTAAACGATCGGCTTGTATTCAGTCGGAAGCGAATCCTGGGTCGCAACGGTAACAAGACCCTTGTCAACAACGTAAGCAAGCTTGCTAAGATCGTCGCCCGCAGCACTGACTGCCTCGATAACACGCTCCAGACCGGTGAGGAGCGTTACAGAAGTCAGACCCTGACCGGATATACCGATGAGCTTATCCTTTTCAATAAAGGCGTTTTCGCTAATATCGTTCCAATTAGTGACCAGTGGAAGAGGCGGATCTACAACATTCTGGATGATATTCATCGCCTCTTCAAGGGTCGTTTCCTCCGTCAGCGCCGAAAGATCCACGACCTGTTCGAGAAGCTTGTACACAGCAGCATCCGCAGGGTCGCGATTGATGAAGCCTTCCGACTTGCGCCGTGCCGTAAGGTCAACCCAGTTGTCCGGATAGTTGATCTCCCCTTCGTAAGGAATCTCGCCTTCCGTCGCCCTGTTCAGCAGTCTCATTTCCTCCCGATCTTTTCTCTTTTCCGTCTCCAGTTGCTGTCGCCACCGAACGGTGTTTTCAAGCACTCCCTTGAGAATCCGGGCCTCCGTGTGAATGGGATCAATCGCCAACAACTGGTCCACCTGACCCAATGACTCCTCGTATTGCTGCATCTCAGCAAACGCGCGAGCACGCTCCATATAGTCCTTCACCGACTCGAGTCGCTGCCGCTCTATATCTATTCGTAACTTATCGGCGAGTTTTATCCCGTCGGTGCGAGCCTTTTCCTCCTCGGCGACAATATCCGCGTTGCGCTCGGCCCCGATGTCATTGCGAAGCTTTGTCAGTTGCGATAAATACTCCCGGTAGAGAGCATCGCCAAGCAGCATCTTGTTCTTGTCGACGGTGGAAAACGCCGCGTCCAGAGAAATGTCGGCCTGGTCGTACTCCTTGCTGAGACGAAACTTCGTCGCCTTCGCTACCGAGTCGTCAACTACCGCTTTTGTATAGCTGCGAAGCCGCCCTCGTCTTTGCGCCACCACCTTGATATACGAATCCTCAGCCTCTTGCTTATCAGCGACAGCAGATTTCGTTACGACCTTGGCAGGAGCGGTCTCGGCAGGGACGGTCTCGGCAGGAGCGGTCTCGGCAGGGACAGTCTCGGCAGGAACGGTCTCGGCAGGGACGACCTTGGCGGGAACGGATTCGGCAACAGGGACCGGCTGCGGGGCGACATTCGTTTCCGTTTTGACATCGTCTCCCAGGGTGCCCAGCCTCTCCACAATCCAGCCGCGCTCCATCTCAGTGAGGTACTCGCTGTCTCGCACGGCAAGAAGCTGCTGCTTAGCCTCAGTATTCCGCCCGGCATTGGCGAGTTCGTCGCTTTTCTTAAGCCGCGGAGCTATTTCGGTCCTGCCGGCAAGAGCTGCTTTGACCACGTTCCGGAGCTTCTCAACGGTTAGCTTCTGACTCCCGCTGAGATAATCCACCAGATCGCCCTGTCCCCCGAGAGCCTTTAGAAACCCGTCGGCTTTCATGTACTCCTTGCGGTTGATATATTCCTGAGCTACCCGGATATTACTCTGCACTCTCGCCTGCATGGCCACGACGCGCGAGCCCGACTCAGCCCGAACCGGAGCCGCAATCGAGATAAAAACGCCAAGTGAGATTGCAATAACAGCCAGCGCCTTCAGGTCGGCTATCTTCGGTGAAATCGAAAATCTTCTCACCATGTACCTCCGCTCTAAATTGCCTATCTTAAAGTTTGAAATACAGATGGTAACACTGTAAATCCCGGTGATGCATATATTGTACCAGAATCTTACAATTTTGCAAGCGAAAAAATGCTGGCCCAACTATATGTATTGTTGTATTGTGAAAAAAGCTTTTGTATATTCCCGAAACAGGGTACAATTCTTGCCATTATACCACTCAAGAGGGTTAAACGGGGCAATATGGGTCATGTAGAGAAAAATCTGGTATTGGCTGTCGAGACATCGGGCCGAAACGGCTCGGCAGCCATCGGAATCGGCGATCAGATACTGGCAAAACGGAATTTATCGGGCCGTCTTCGACACGGTTCCGAACTCTTAACCTGCTGCAGCGACCTCATCAAGACCATCGGCGCCCGACCGTCCGATATTAAGACCATCTGCATTAGTGCAGGACCAGGCAGTTTCACCGGAATACGAATCGCCGTAACCATCGCAAAAATGATGAGTTTTGCCTGTGACGCAAAAATTATTCCCCTCAGCACAATGGATGTTATCGCCGAAAACGTCGCGCAATACCCACCGCCAGACAAAGAAGCTACTGTAGGCCTGCAAAAACCCGAGATCGAGAGAATTGCAACTATTCTGGATGCCAAACGAAGCCAGTTCTACATCGCCCTTTTCGAGCGCAGGCACGGTCGCTGGCACAAGTCCGTCGATGACTGCCTCATGACCTCGTCGCAGTTTGTCCAGGAGTTTGCCGGCGGCGAAAAGACCATCTACCTGCTCGGAGAAGGCCTCGTATACTACGCCGATCAGTTCACCAGCGACCGAATCACAGTGTTAGACGAATCCTGCTGGTACCCCCACGCAGAAAACGTCTACAAGCTGAGCACAGAAAAAGCAAAACAACGCAACTTCGCAGACCCTCTAACACTAACCCCCCACTACCTCCGCGGCCCACAGGCAGTCGTCAAACAAAGAACGTAGCAACGCGTCCGGCTTGTGTCATTCCCGATCCCGATCTTGTGTCATTCCCGACTCTGATCGGGAATCCAGAATAAAACAACATCGCGAAGCGACTCAAATGCAATATAAAATCGAAAATGGAAAATCCCAATCAGTATTTTCATTTTCGAAAAATCGACACATTCATAAAATCCAAAACACAAAAGCTACACACCGAAGGAACCCGACCTGAGTCGCTCGATGGAACCAAAAAACACATCTACACCCTGAGGAATAGAATTTGAGATTATCCCAGCTCCCTGTATTACCCAGAACAGTCCAAACCATCGATACTGTCGATAATCCTAATTCCTTTTTTCTTTCAAACTGGGACTAATCTGGTTGTCCCAGCAGATCTTCATAAAATGTCTTTTTTAAGAAATCCGTTCTGCTCCATTATATATTTCCTCTATATGCATTATGATAGCCGCGACTTTTGGCAGTTTATCCGGCACCCATTTTTGAACTTCATCGAACATATCTCCTTCTGTTAGTCTTTCGGCAGTACCTTTTATCTGGAAAGAACCTTTTTCCTCATCGCGCACAGCAAAAGCAATCTTGCCATTACTCAAAATATTGTCACGTGTTTTATTAAGGTAGTTGTCTGCAATCAGAACTGTTTGGTCGTCAATAACCTTTAAATATGCAATGTATACAACATTGGGAATTTGGTCTTGATTGTTTGTGGCAACAGGGAAAATTTCTTGTATTGACATTGCTTTTTTAACTGCATCTGGTAATTGTGCCATAATACTGCTCCTTTACTTTGTAATGTATTAACTTACTTTAAAATAGTTTTGTCCGGCATATCTTTAAATTGTTTATATGGCGAATGTATGATGCCAATGGGATTCATCATAATTTTTCTCATTTTTCACCAAGCAATAAAATAAACGTTCATCAAAAATCTGTTAATTTAGTACGATTGTATCGGTCATAGAATAAGTACCTTTGCCATGGTCAAGCCGATAC
>JAGHBX010000212.1 GCA_021160785.1 Planctomycetota bacterium
GCGAAAGCCAGTATGAAGCGGAAGACGCCGGCCTGAACGGCACAGAAGCCTACGTCCACCAAAACGCTTCCGGCGGATACCGCGTGCACCTGTTCGATGAAACAGGCGACTACATCCTCTACGACAATGTCGTCGACGCCGATTACCTCGAGATAACATATTCGCTGGGTCTTGCGACTGACAAACAATGTAGTGTTTATATCGACGGCAACGACGTTGCCACAGCGGTATTTTCGCCGACGGGCTCCTGGGACACTTACCGCATGCTGCTGCTTGAAGTGGACGTGGAAAACAGTGTAAAACTACAACTCGACGCCGATGACCAAACCGCCAATGCCGACGAAGCCTGCGCCTGGCAGGACAAGATCGCCCTCTACACCACTCAGCCGGGAACCGTCGAGTGGGTATGCCAACATCATCCCGACAGGGTAATGAATCTGTTTGGCGTTTTGAATCTTGATTTTCCGGGACTGCAGAATGTAAAGGCGGCCGTCAACGCCGGGCAATGGGAAACGGCCTGTACGGAATTGCTCTTGTACTATCAAACAACAGACACATGGTATGGCTCGGCGTTTAGAGAACCGCAACCTGCTCCGACAGCCGGCACCGTATCCGAAGCCGAAGACCTGTTAAATGACATCTTCGTATACAACGGCATCCAGGGTTCGATAATGCGTTTAGCCGACGGCAGCATCGATTGGAACTACACAGGCCCCGTCGATTCGGAACATTGGGCCAACAATTTCTGTCGCGTCTACTGGGTAAACACCCTGGTAAACGCCTACCTGGATACGGGAAACATCAATTACAGCAGTCGCCTCAATAAGGATATCGCCGACTTCGTCATTAATTACCCGGTCGGCGCCGGCCTGCACGTATGGCAACCTTTAAACGCAGGCATTCGAGCCCGCAGTTTGGCCAGAGTATTCTTCAGGCTCCTGAACGCCCCCGAATTCCGGCCCGCAACCAGGGTCATGATGCTGTCAAGTCTCGCAGAGCACGCCGATTTCTTAAGGCACAATCACAGAGCCGACGGCAACCAGAAGATAAGCGAACTGCACGGCGTTGCCAGGATCGCCGTCGGCTACCCGGAACTGACCGCCAGCCCGGCATGGGCCGACTACGTCGGGCAGGAGGATGCAGAAGAATGCAATATCCAGGTCTATCCCGACGGCGTGCAATATGAACTTTCGTTTTCATATCACAACGGCGTGGCGGGCGCTCTCGGCGACACGGCCGACGAACTGAGAAACGGCGGCTATACCGTAAACTCCGAACTGGACCGGACGGTTGAGGACATGTACAACTATGAGGCGTGGGCGCTGCGACCCGACGGCAACGGACCCTTAAACGGCGATTCGGGTCTGTCAAATTATGTCGCCACGATTCTTTCCAGAGCTGATGTATATGGTCGCAATGACTGGAAGGGCATGGTTAACTACAACAGCTACCCGGCCTGGGCGCCCAATGAAGTTTCAGCGGTGTTTCCATGGGCGGGCCACGCGATTTTCCGCAGCGGCTGGGACGCCGACGCACACTGGTCGTTTTTCGACATCGGACCTTTCGGACAGGGTCACGTTCACAGCGACAAACTGCACATTTCGATAGCCGCCTTCGGAAGAGACCTCATTGCCGATTCGGGCAAATGGCATTACGACAACTATCATGAGCCGTGGGGCTATGCGCGGGAGTACTTCATCGGCACGTTCGCCCATAACGGCCTGATTTTCGACGGCCTCGGCCAGAGACTGAAACTGAAAGAACAGGTCGCCAGCCCTATAAGTCAGGACAAATATCTGCTCACGGACGAATTCGATTATGCCCGGGGAACAACGACCGAATACGATTACCAGGGCGGAGTGCACAATGGTTTTGACTATGACCTGCCGGGAACCCTCAGACATACCCGCGCAGTACTTTATGTAAGAGGTAAATACTGGGTCGTCGTCGACGATGTTGTGACCGACCGACCCCGGAGCATCGACACATTATGGCAGTTTGCCCCCGGCTGTACCGTGGTGGTTGACACAAACGGAAAAGACGTAAAAACAACCGATGCCCAAAAAGGCAATATCCGCATCGTACCTGTCGCCGACCACACCTGGAGTGCCCGGGCGGTCATCGGAGAAGGCGACCCCCAAAGCGGCTGGGACATTCGAGACCCCGACAACGGCTGGTACAGCAGGACAACAAGAGCGATAGAACCCAGCTACACCGCCATTTACTCGGCGCAGAATGCAGGCTCGTCCACATTTGCCTGGATACTCGTTCCCGCCGACGGCGATGTGCCTGAAGTGACGGCGTCGGTCGTCTCAAACAACGGCGACGAAATCAGGATTCGCATAGAAGCAGATGGGCAAAACGCTCGATATGTTACTGTCCCCATAACGTCGGGCGCGCCGCAGGTAGTCTCGGAATCCGCCACCGACTTCGACAACGATGGCGATGTGGACGCTGCCGACCTTGCGTTCATTGCATCCCAATGGCTCTCCGACAGTCCACAGCCGCATCCTCAAACCCAAAAGAGCCCTGACCTCTTGCTCGACGGCCTGATCGACTACGGCGACTTTGTATTGTTTGCCGAGAACTGGCTGACAGGTGCGGGGGCCTTCCCGCAGGCTGCTGGATTCTGAGAAAAGAAAACCCTATAGCCTGGTTCCTGCAAGGCTATAGGGTCACTCTCAGACAAGGCTAAACACGCACCCCGCTGTGCTTACAGATGACAACGTCAACTCCTTCTACACAGCATGCGCGACCGGGCGAGTCGAGTATAACAGTCAGCCTGAAAAACTCACCCCTTATCGTTATCGACACAGACAGGCCTCGGCTCGGGCCTTCTGTGTACCCTCTATTTCTTGTCTTCCTGTCGCCGCCGACGGCGAATCAGTAATCCACCACCTGTCAGAAGCAAAGCGATTGTCGCCGGTTCCGGGACGAGAGCCCTGATGTCGGCTGCACCGAGTGCTTCATCGTAGACCCGCACTTCGTCAATGAGACCGGTATAGTACTTGGAGACTGCTCCGCTGCTTTCGAACGCACCGATTGTGAACTTGTGGCTGAGGGTTTGTGCTATGGGTCCTGTCGCGGCGACTGCAGCGCCGTCCTGAACGCCATCAACATAAAAGGTATAGAACGCGCCGTCGTATACCCCCGCCAGGTGATGCCATTGTTCATCGTTGATGTCTACGGTTCCCCGGACCTTGCTGCCCGAAGGCGTGGTGTCCATGGCCTGGAAAGTGCCGTCCTTGCTGCCACTGACGTAGAGTCTCCAGTTGTAGCCCCTGGTTACGATGCTGTCATGGGAGGACCAGTTGTTTGCGCTGGACTTCACCCAGGCGGCCACGGTGATGACAGAGGTAATACCGCCAATGTCGCCGTTGCCGACCTCGACGTAATCGCCGCTCCCGTCGAGCAACAATACGTTGCTTGCGCCCTTCAATCCTCCGCCTGCATCGAAGATTATCCCCGCGCCTCCTCTGGCCTGCCCTGCAACCGTACCCGTGCCGGTGTTGACGTAGCCATTCTCGAAATCATAGGCTGCCACCGTCGCCGCGTGGACATGGGTTGTGAGTCCGACAATCACCAATAACATTACCGCAATCGTTACACTTTTCATCCTGCCGCTCCTTTCACCTTGTTGTCTTATTCTTCACCTTCCTCTTTATATTGTCTGTCGACGCCGATACGAACTACGTCGGCAGTATGCGTCTTACATAAACGGCCTGTTGCACGCCGGCACCTGGGGATCGTTGCAGCCGGCCCAGTCGGCGGCGAGGGCGGCTACATCGGCGAAATCAACATCGCAGTCGCCGTCGATATCGCCGGGCAACTGGAAGCCGGCCTGCTTGATGCTTTCGCAGCTCGGCGCCTGGATGGTCACCTGGTCAAACTGTGTCAGGTCCTCGTCATCGGCGGTTAGACGGAGCACATAGGTCCCCGTGGCGTCAATTGTAACCGTGGGATTGACGGCGGTGGACTGATCGAGGTTACCGTTGTCGTCGGGGTCGAAAACAACAGTTGCGCCGGCAGGTTTGCTCACAACGGTCCAGAGTTGTGTCAGCGTCGAGCCGGTGGGCAACCCGTCGTCTTCGACAGTTGCGTCGTCAAGCGGCACGCTGACGGTGCTTTCTGAAAGACGGGCAACCTTGTCGTCGCCCGCCCAGACAACGGGTGGAACGTTGCCTGTTTTAAAGCTCCAGAGGGGGCCTTCTGTCAGTATCTCTCCGCTGTTGTTGGGATCGTAGCAATCGACTTTCCAGTAATAGGTTGTGTAATTAACCAGCGGTTTGGGCGTGAAGTTTGCGGTGGAATCGCCGTCAAGTCTTGATTCGATCTTGTCAAAGGAGAAATTCGGAGATGCAACGTTTGGATCCGTTCCGAAATAGACGTCACAAAGAACGGGAAACTGCTCATTGGCATGTCGTGGCTGAGGTCGAAGCCAACGAAGTTCCGGCAGGCTGGTGCCGGCGGTTGCACCGTTGGCGGGTTGTGGAAGAGAGGCGTGTTTCGGAAACACGATGTCCTTGATTTCACTTGCCGACAGGATATGGTCGTAGACTCGAACATCATCAATGAAGCCGTCATACTCCTTTTTGGCTGCCGGGTCGGAGGTCTTCAGGAATGCGCCTATCACGAATTTATTGCTTGTGTTAGTGGCTATGGGGCCTGTTGCGGCGACTGCAGCACCGTCCTGAACGCCGTCGATGTAGAGCACGTACTGCAAGCCGTCATAAGTTCCGGCGACATGATGCCATTCGCCGTCGTTTATATCGACGCTTCCGCGAACCTTAGTGGGCTTGGGTTCAGTGTCCATGCATTGGAAAGTTCCATTGGCGCTTCCGCTGATGTAGACTCTCCAGTTATAGCCCCTGGTGACGACACCTGCATCGGACCAGTTTGTTCCAGCCGACTTCACCCAGGCGGCGACTGTTATGACAGAAGTGATATGGTCGATATCGTCGTTGTCAATTCTGACATAGTCGCCGTTCCCATCGACACTGAGGACAGAGCCTCTTATTGCATCGATAACTATTTCTGCGCCCCCCAGGGGTTGGCCAACTGCAGAACCCGTGCCGGTATTTTCATAGTTGCCTTCAAATTCGTAGAACGACACCAGCTCGGCGTTGGAAATTGCGGCGATGAGGCCTGTCAATATCAGTAGGACTGCCTGTTTCCTCATTCGTGTGTCTCCTTTCCCATTACCGGATTGAACCGATAATGCTCATCATAGCAAGTACATTCTTACACTGTCGAATTATAGCCCGTTGGCAATTTAAGGCAACCCCATATTGCGTATTTTTTTCCCCATTTTGCGCAAAAGTTCGGCATGTCTATTGACCGAAATACTGTAAAGGCGGCCTCTGAGAGCTGCAATGCGATTTTGCCCTGAAAAGGCGGATTCTTGACAGACTACGTGAAAATAAGGTAATAGTTTTATGAGTGAGCCTCGCAAAGTTATTTTGCTGCTTGCAACTTCGCGTGCTCATGCCCGCGGGCTTTTGTACGGGATCGCCAAATATTCCCGTCTGCACGGCCCATGGATATTCGACATGGCGCCGCCCTTTTACAGGGAGCCGGGCACGGTGTCTCGTCTGAAGAAATGGGGCGCCGACGGTGTCATTGCCCCTGACGCCCGGGAGAACAAAGAGATAATCGCCATGGGTCTGCCCACGATTGTCTACCGGATGGCCAAGGATCGCATCCCGCATTTGCCGGCTATCATTGCCGATGACGAGACGGTGGGAATTATGTCCGCCGAACACCTGCTGGACCGGGGTTTTCGAAGGTTCGCCTATTGCGGTGTTGAGCCCAGGCCGTGGTCGCAGGCTCGCAGCGAAAGCTTCAGCGCACGGATCCTGGATGCCGGTTTCCAGACGGATTTGTTCAGCCGTAAAGACAAGTTGAAGAGCCGGGATTCGTTTAACCGCCAGCAGAATCTTCTCTCGGACTGGCTCAAGTCACTGCCTAAACCGGTTGGACTCATGGCAGGCAACGATGCTTGCGGACGCTATGTAATGCAGGCGTGCCGGCGTGCCGGGTTGAACGTGCCTGATGAAGTGGCGGTTATCGGCGTGGACAATGACAGTCTGATCTGCGACCTGACCGAACCACCGCTGTCGAGCATAGCCATGAATACAGAAAAGGCCGGCTATGAGGTGGCTCAACTACTGGACGGCCTGATGGCTGGTGAAAAGATGACCGGACAGAACATTGTTGTTCAACCCACACACATTGCCACGAGGCAGTCGACCGAAATCCTGGCTATTGACGACAGAGAAGTCGCCGAAGCAATACGGTTTATCCGCCAAAATGCACGACAGGCCATTGCAGTCGGTGACGTTGTTAATCACGCGGCAATGTCACGCCGGAGTCTCGAAATACGCTTTCATCGAGCAGTGGGGCGGTCCATACATAATGAGATCAAACGTTTCCGCGCCCAGCAGATTGTGCGAATGTTAGCTGAGACCGATCTGTCCATCTCTGAGATTGCACTGGAGCTGGGTCACCACAGCAGCAAGCATCTTGCCCGTTATTTCAGGGCGCAACTGGCGATGAGCCCCCTCGAATACCGCAGGCGATTTATAAGTTCGTCTCCCGGCAGCCCCGCTAAGACATCGGGTTTTGTGCCATCTGGCATCTAAAATATACGCTTGCCTGAGGCTTGCCGGTATGTCCCGGTTTTCCGCATTTTTCCCCATTTCGGCAGATCACCGCCGATGTCCTCCATTCCTTCAGCCCGATTGTCAGCAATTTCACACATTTGGGCTTTTTTTTCTTGACAGCAAGACTGCATGTTCCTATAATCAGTAAGTTGTGTACAGTCTCAAGGAGGATTGGCTGTACAGGGGCTACTTGAAGGCGGGAGCAAAGATGATGAAAAGTGGCTGGGTACCATGGGGGTGCAATTCGCGTGGGGGGTGTAATTCGCGTGCGGTTTTCGTGTCGGCAGGGTATCTGCGCCCTGTTCTGCGCCTTTTAAGGCGTTATATTCCAAAGACTTACTGCAGTTTTGCCGAAATAGTATTTCATGCTCGATGGAAAAGAGTCTGTCAGGCTCACATAATAGTTAATGTAGTCATTGTTTAGTCGAAAAGGAGAATGAGGCCATGGAAACAAGAAAATTATTTTTGATCGTTCTGGGATTGGCGATCATGCTGGTCGGAAGTGTCGGCGCCGCCGCGATCAGCGTGAACCTCGCCGAGGGGAGTATGTCAGCCGCTCGCGACAATCAGACCGTGCTGCCCGGAGAACTTGCGGGCATGCAGGGCTATCAGGCGTACAACTGGAACAATGTCCAGACCGACGCTTCCGGAATGTCGCTGGTTGACAATGCCGGCGCAGCGACGGGTTCCGTGATCACTTTTACGATGTCAAACGGCTGGGGAGACAACACCGGCGATATGAGCCCTGACGGCAAGATAGGCCGGGGCTATTTCGACGATGGCGACGGCGCAGTCTCCGGCGACGGCATCGGTGTTGACATTGAAGTGTCTAATGTTCCCTACAGCAGCTATAGCGTCATCCTGTTACTGTCGGCGGATTCGACCGACGGCAACTGGGGCACCTTCACGGTAAACGGTGTTGGACAAGCCGGCCCGTCCAAAGTTCGATGGGGCACCGTCGGCGCTTTCGAGGAAGGTGTCAACGCACTGCTCTTTACAGGTCAATCCGGCAGTACCCTGGACATCCATTGTCCCGTCAGAAGCGGCGGTGATCGTGGCACCATCGGAGGTTTCCAGATTGTAGACGATAAAGTTGCCCGCCTGCTGGCTCCGTGGCATAATGCAACAGATGTTCCTGTCGATGAAACCGCCGAATGGATTGCGCCGACGATATATTCGCCCCTGGGCTTCAATATTTACATGGATCCCAATTTAATGGCTCTCGACACCGCGCTTATCGCCGGAGACTATACCGGCACCACACTCGGTTTGGCACTCGATTATGACACCAGCTATCTCTGGCGCGTCGACTCGATCGAGCCCAACGAGCCTGGAAGCCCAATCGTTAATACCGGTGACGTCTGGGTGTTTACGACCGAAAAGCACCCCTCACAGGTCGACGAACTTCTAAACTATTTCCCCGGTATTTCCGTTCTCAACCCGAGTTTCGAAAGTGTCAGCGACGCTGGCAACGACTGGGGCTACGAAGCGGACGACTGGTTTGAGAGTTGGTATATAGCACCCGGTGGTGATCCGTTAGAAAATGACCATGATCCGTTCTGGGAAATTGGTACGGCGATCGGCATGCCCAACTGTGACGGCGATAGATGGGCCGGTCTTGACGAGGCTGCTGCCTATTACCAGCCAATCGGTGTTGTCGAGGCAGGTCAGGTACTCAGCTTGAGAATGCTCGTCGGTGTAAGGTCCGGTTGGGGCACGCCTGAAGGCAACCGGATGACCGTCAGCCTTTACAGTGGCGGTTCCGCCATTCAGGCCGGTGACGGTATTGACCTGGCGGGCTTTGCAACTCTGATCGATTCGTTTGCATTTGCACCTGCAGATCTCACACCCATCAACGCTAACGAATTCCAGTTGGATGTGGATATGTCCTCAGCAGCCGGTACTCTTGGCGATACCCTTTGGATACATGTAGAGGCAACTCTCGGGCGAACTTACTTCGATAATGTCCAGTTCATCAATGCCAGAGGCACCAATGCCGCATGGGGCCCCAATGTCGGTCCGGTGAACGGCGAGGGTCTTGTCAGCACCACACTGGGCACCCTCAGTTGGAACACCGGTGTTGATGTCGACAATGACTACCTGCCCGATTCCGCTATTGTAGGTCACCATGTCTACCTGAGCACCGATCTCGATGCAGTCATCAGCTTTGACACATCGGCATCTCGAGGCAGCCAGGCTGTCGGAGATACCGATTACGATCCTCTCGCCGACGGTGACCCCCTCGTGTCCAACTCGCATTATTACTGGATAATCGTTGAAGAACTGAGTGGTGGTGCATCGGTTCCAGGTATGCTCTGGTCGTTTGACACCGAAGAGTTACTGCCGGAAATCACGAAGGATCCTGTCGGCGCCTATGCCGGCGTGGGCGGCGCCGCCGAATTCACAGTCGAAGCCACCAGCGCCACAGCCGAGGACTATCAGTGGTTCAAGGTTGTCGATGGTGCAGACGATGATGCTGTACCCGGCGGTACTGATGCGACACTGATCCTCAGCGGCATCGTTGCTGATGACGCAGGCTGGTATTACTGCCGCGTTCACAACGACGACGGCGATACCTATTCGCTGAACGCTTTCCTCGTGGTCAAGACCTTGATGGGTCACTGGACCTTTGATGAGGCCGACGCCCTCGTCAGCACCGTCAATCCGGATCACGTAGGTGTGGTCAATACTTCCAACTACGTGACGGACGCCATTGCCGGTGAGGCGTGGCAGTTCCTCGGTGAGCCGAACATGATTGTCGTCGCCAACAGTGTCGACGACTTCAACTTCTATGCACAGGGCTACTCGATCAGCGCCTGGATCAAGACCACACAGGACGATCGATGGGGCGCCTATGTCGCCAAGCAGGCTACGGGTCCCAACAGGGGAATTATCCTGACCCATAGTACTGCTGGTAACGCGGTTACAACTGTGCGTGAGTCCTTCAACGATTTGGCCTCGCAGAATGCAGTCAACGACGGCGAGTGGCATCATATCGTCGGAACCTATAACGCGGCTACCGGAATGGGCGAGATCTATGTTGACGGTAAGTTCAGCAACGATAAAGGGCCGAACTTAAACCCTCTGACGCTGCACGATCAGCCGTTGTTCTTCGGCGCCGAGACGGTCGACGGCAATGTTTCGTACGTCGGCCTGCTCGACGATGTGCAGATCACCAACTATCCGCTCGATGGTGTTGAAGTCGCCACAATCTACACCACTATCCGTACGGACGAGACAATCTGTGTCCTGCCGTACGACGTGATGGACTTCGACCAGGACTGTAAGGTCGGCGTGAGCGACATGGCGGCATTTGCGCTCAGTTGGTTGGACTGCAACCTGATTCCGGTCGAAAGATGTAACGAGTAACATCATTTGTCTGGTTAGCTATGATGGAATCAACGGAGGGCTTTGGCAAACAACCAAAGCCCTCCGTATTTATGGCTTTCAATGAGGGGTCTGCGTGCAGGATTCAGTCCGACACCGAAGGGCGACGCATTGGCCGGAGCCATATCAGTAGAGATATGGTAACCGTTCACGGAATTTTTGACAGGATAACAGGATGGGAAGCAGATGAAAAAAGTCATGTTAGTCCAAAAGGAATTTCGTAACTTGCGTAAGGTAAAAAATGCTGCATAGCGAACTCACAGAAAACAGTCATAGTTGAACTAAAATCAGTTAGCAAAATTGTTAAGGCACATGAAATTCAATTGATGAATTATCTCGTTAGGCCAGCAATCCAGTTGGTCTTATTTTGAATTTCGCCAAAGAAAAATAGAAGTAAAGCGAAAAGTGAAAGATTTATAGTCATCCTGTTATCCTGTCAAAAAAGAGAGATTGGTTTGATGCTGTCTGATGCACGAGATTAACAGGAAAAACTGTAAACGGTTACGAGATACGTATATTGGGGTTAGATGAAGATGAAGCGACGAATCACCACCGGTTTGATCATAACATTGATGTTTGCTTTATGTGCAACTTTCACCCCAGCCAGGGTTACGGCCGCGTCATGCCAGAC
>JAGHBX010000482.1 GCA_021160785.1 Planctomycetota bacterium
ACTGTACCTCACCGATTCGCTTGACCAGATCGCCGATGCTCGTTCCGTCGTACTCCTTGAGCATGCCTTCGACCGCTTTTCTAAACGGCGCCTTGTCGGGCCTGATGATTTTGACGCCGGCCTTTTCGACCTCATCCATGGACTTCTTCTCGAACTCCGTCCAGAGCTTACGCTGGAATGTGACCGATTCGTCTACAGCATCCTGGAGAATCCCCTGCTGCTCGGCGGAAAGCTGACCCCAGACCCTCGTGCTGATCAGCAGGATATCCGGCGGCCTGGTATGCTCATCGAGCGTATAGAACTTGCAGATTTCGTAATGCTTGGAAGTGTACAGGCTTGGTGGATTGTTTTCGGCGCCGTCCACGACACCCTGCTGCAGCGAGGTATAAAGCTCACCCCATGCAATCGGCGTCGCCGAGGCGCCCATCGCATCGACAAGCTGCATCGCAACGGGGCTTTGCTGAACGCGTATCTTCAGACCCGCAAGATCAGCCGGAGAATTCACTTCCTTTTTAACCGTATAAAAGCTGCGCGCCCCGGCATCGTAGAAACACAGACCCTTGAGACGTTTGGCCTCGCCGGCGGCTAACAGTTCTTTGCCAATGTCGCCCAACAGAACCTTCCAGTAATGATCCTTGTCGCGGAACACGTAGGGCAGACCCAACACCTTCATCTCTTTGACAAAGGTCTCCATAGGCGACGACGATGTCTTGGTCATGGCAAGGGCGCCCATCTGGAGCCTTTCGAGGCACTCTTTTTCCGTGCCCAACTGCTCGCTCGGATAGATGTCGACACGCATCTTGCCCCCCGACTTCTCGGCAACCTTCTGGGCCATAAACTCCATCGCCTTGTGTACGGGATGGTCCGTGGGAAGCCCGTGAGCCAGCTTCAGGACTTTGACCTTGGCTTCGCCTCCACCATTTTCGCCGTCGCCGGCGGGTTTCTTCCCGCATCCGGAAAACACCACCGCACTAACCACAAAAGCCGCCAGACATATAACGATGCGTCGTTTCATAATTACACCTCAATTAACCGTAATACCGCCAAATAACGCCAAAACCTTCGGATTCTTCCGCAGGACCCGAAACGGAGGTCCGCAGAATATAGTACATCCCCGCATATATAGCAAATACTTTTTTTGCCGGTCCGATTTCAGGGGTAAACCGCTATTGGACCGCAGGTCGGCGACCAAACCCCGACAGACGTTTAATAATCTCTTGACCTGGGATGCCTTTTGCTCTAAAGTTTGGGCAAAATAATAACATTTATGAGCTAATCCGTATTCAAAGCATGGAGGAACACTCATGAAATGTCCCGTGTGCAAAAAGGGCTCACTCGAAAGCGAAGACGTTATCGAAGGCCTCAAGACCAAGGCCTGCCGACTGTGCGACGGCCGCTGGATACAATCCTTTCAATACTGGAAATGGCTCGACAAGCATGGACAAAAATTGCAGGAATTACCCGCCGCCGAGGCCGGAGAGTCGCCCTGCGACGATTCGCCCGCCGGCAAACTCTGCCCCGAGTGCGGCCACTTCCTGACGCAGAGAAAGGTCGGCCACGGCGCCGACTTCCACCTGGACCGCTGCAACTGCTGCGGGGGGATCTGGTTCGACAAAAACGAGTGGGAGACCCTCCACAGCAGAAACCTGCACGACAAAGTGCATTTCGTCTTCAGCGCCGCCTGGCAGAAACAAATCCGGGACGAAGAGTCAAGCGAGACCTTCGAAAAAAGATTACAATCCATCCTCGGCCCGGACGACTACGGAAAACTAAAAGAAACAACCGTCTGGATCGCCGACCATCCGCACAAGAGCATGATCCTGAGTTACATAATGGACAAGAAAACCTGAAAGAAATCTACGCCAATGGCTCTATGAAAATGTGAGTTGGGTGGCATTTCTTCTCGGCGCAGCCGAAAGGGATGGATTGCCTAAAACGTTCGCTGCTCAGTTCTGGCGATGATCTCGTTTTGGAGGCCGGCGCCGAGGTCGATGAAGTAGTCGCTGTAACCGGCGACGCGGACGATTAGATCGCGGTTTTCCTGCGGCTTTTTCTGCGCTTCGCGAAGCGTTTCGGCATCGATTACGTTGAACTAGATATGATGGCCGTCCATCTTGAAATACCCCCGGATAAGATGGGTAAGCTTTTCCAGGCCCTCGCCGTCTAACATCCGGGGATTGAATTTCATATTAAGCAGCGTCCCGCCCGTCCGTGCGTGGTCGATCTTCGCCGCCGATTTGACGACCGCCGTCGGTCCCTGCGAGTCGACGCCCTGGCTCGGTGAGATGCCGTCGGAGACGGGTGCGCCCGCCTTCCTGCCGCTTGGCAGTGCGCCGGTTACCTGGCCGAAATAGATATGCACCGTCGTCGGCAGCAGGTTCACCGCATACTGCCCGCCCTTGGTGTTGGGCCTGCCACTGAAGGCGTCGTAATACGCATCGAACACAGCGGCGGCGATATCGTCGGCGTAGTCGTCGTCGTTGCCGTACTTGGGCGTGCGATTCAACAGCCTCAGCCGCAGGTCCTCATGTCCGTCAAAGTTCGCCGCAATCGCTTCGGCCAGATCAGCCATACCGAGCGTCTTATTGTCGAACACATGGTATTTGATCGCCGCAAGCGCATCGGTAAGCGAGCCTATCCCCACGCCCTGAATATACGACGTATTGTAACGCGCCCCGCCGTCGTGATAGTCGCGGCCCTTCTCGATACAGTCGTCCATCACCAGCGACATAAACGGCGATGGCATATGTTCGGCAAAGAGCCGTTCGATCACATTGTTGCCGGCAATCTTCAGGTCGATGAAATACTGCAACTGCTTTGTGTACGCCTTTACCACCTCATCGAACGAGGCAAAGTCCGTCGCCTTGCCCGTCGCAGGACCGATCTGTACGCCCGTTGCCGGATCTACGCCGTCGTTCAATGCGATCTCCAGGATCTTCGGCCAGTTGCAGTAGCCCGTCAGGCAGCAGCTTTCCTTGCCGAACGCACTAATCGTAACGCATCCGCTCGGCCCGCCGCTTCGCGCATCGACCAGGCTCTTGCCTTGGTGCAGCATCTCCCTGATGATCACATCGGTATTAAACACCGAAGGCTGGCCGAAACCGCAGCGAATAACCTCGCACGCCCGCTTCAAAAAACGGTCCGGGTTCTCCCTGCTGATCTGGATGCAGGCGCTGGGCTGGACCAGCCGCATCTCCTCGACAACATCCAGTAGCAGATACGAGACCTCGTTGACCGCATCGGCGCCGTCCGGCGTCAGCCCGCCGATATTAATCAGCGCAAAATCCGTATACGTACCGCTTTGCTCCTCGGTGATCGCAACCTTCGGCGGCGCGGGGTGATTATTGAATTTGATCCAGAAGCACTGCAGTAGCTCCTTGGCGGCTTCTGCGCTAAGCGTGCCCTCTTCAATCTGCCCGGCATAGAACGGATACAAATGCTGATCCAGCCTGCCCGGGTCGAACGAGTCCCACGTATTAAGCTCCGTAACCACGCCTAAGTGCACAAACCAGTACGCCTGCAGCGCCTCATGAAAATCACGCGGCGCATGGGCGGGCACATGATCGCAGACATCGGCGATCTTCTCGAGTTCCGCCTTACGCGCTGGATCGGTTTCCTGCTCCGCAAGTCGCCGCGACTCATCTGCATGTCGCTTTGCAAAGGCGATGACCGCATCGGCACAGATATCCATCGCCTCATACTGCTCACTCTTCTTACCGGCCTCTGGGTCGTTCGAAAAATCAAGCCCTTCGAGCTTCTCGGCGATTCGCTGCTTAAAGTCTAACATGCCGCGATGATAAATCTTGTCGTCTAAAATCGCATGACCCGGCGCACGCTGCTCCATGAACTC
>JAGHBX010000658.1 GCA_021160785.1 Planctomycetota bacterium
AGATTCGATTCGCGTCGCAACGCCGAAAGCGGCGACGGCGGCGGAGCCGAATGTCGCCATCATGGCGGTGATAATGCCCACAGCAATCGGGCCGATCGCATAAGTTCCCACCGCCGGCAGTCCTACGTGGAGAATCTGTTTCCATGAATCGAGCACATGGCTTGCCTTAGGCCTCTTGAATGTGAGCATCTTCTTGCGATAGTGAAGAATCGCTAATGACGCAACCATTGAAACCGCCCGCGCAAAGACAGTCGCAATCGCGGCGCCTTTTACCTCCAATCGCGGAAACGGTCCGAGCCCGAATATGAGAACCGGGTCAAGCGCTATGTTGATCACCGCCGAGATCGTCATGATCAGGCTCGGGTTCAGCGTGTCGCCGGAAGCGCGGATGGCGTTGTTGCCGATCATCGGTATGACCAGGAACATCATGCCGAGATACCAGATTTGCATGTAGTCGCGTATCAGAGGCAGTGTCTCGTCGTCGGCGCCAAGGGCCCTGAACAGCGGGTCTATGGTAAAGAACCCGACGAGAACAAATACACCGACGAAAAGAAGCGCCAGCGTCAGGCTGTCGGTCGTAATGGACTGGACCTTTCGATGGTCGCGATGGCCGATCGCACGTGCAAGAACAGATGCCGTCCCCACCCCGAGGCCGATCGTGATGCTGCCGATTGTCATGACGACGGGAAACGTAAAACTAAGCGCCGCCAATGGGACAGGCCCGAGTTTGCCGACAAAATAGGCGTCGGCAAGATTGAAGGCGATGATCGAGAACATCCCCCAGGCCATTGGTATCGCCAGTCCCAAAAGCGTAAGACCCACATGGCCCTCGGTCAGGCGCGCCCGCGTTGTAATACTCTCGCCACTGTCCAAAAAATACCTCTGTAACAAACTTCATGACATACCAAAGATTGTACTGAATCAGCCGCAAAGAGCAAGGTTCTATTTCTCGATATTGATAACGGTTCTGCCGGTGAGGAGGCCTTTGAGCATAAGGTCGATTTTCTCATCAATATCTTCAAGGCTGCATTCGGTGCAGATCGTCTCTAACGTCGCAGGCTTCCATTCACCAGCGAGCTTAGCCCACAAATGATGCCTGAGATCGTCCGGGCAGCGAACCGAGTCGATGCCCAGCAGATTCACCGCCCGGAGGATGAAGGGATAAACGGTCATATTCAGTTGGGCCGATTGAGCCAGGCCGCACGTTGCTGCCGAGCCGCCGTATTTGATAGACTTGATTGCCGTTGCGCAAATGCTCCCCCCCACGGTATCAACAACGCCCGCCCAGCGCTGTCCGAGCAGCGCCCTTTTGCCCGTATCGTCGACGTCGGCTCGCGGGATGACTTCACTTGCGCCGAGTTGTCTGAGGTAATCGACCTTGTCCTTCTTGCCGGTTGCGGCAGCCACTTCGTAGCCCGCTCTTGTCAGGATTGTGATCGCAAGCGACCCCAC
The DNA here is from genome assembly GCA_021160785.1 of Planctomycetota bacterium. Classification (GTDB taxonomy): domain Bacteria; phylum Planctomycetota; class Phycisphaerae; order Sedimentisphaerales; family Anaerohalosphaeraceae; genus B28-G16. The sequence goes on from JAGHBX010000658.1 coordinate 1,453, forward strand.
GCCGCCCGTAGCGCCGGTGACAAGAACAGGACCTGTGCCCGGCTTTAGTCCGGCGGATTCGAGTTTATGGAGCGAAAGCGCTGCGGTGAAACCCGCCACGCCGCATATCATACTCTCTCTCAGCGTCATGCCGTTCAAGGGCCTTATCGCCCAGTCGGCGGGCACGCGAATGTACTCGCCAAAAGCGCCAGACGTGTTCATCCCCAGATCAAAACCGGCAACGATAACCTCATCACCGGCCTTGAACGATTCACACCGGCCGGCGACCACCACGCCCGATGCCTCGATCCCCGGCGTATGCGGATAATGGCGCGTAACACCTTTGTAGCCCGTGGCGCTCAGGGCGTCCTTGTAATTCAGTGCAGAGTATTTGACCTTAACGAGAAGATCGCCGTCGGGCAGGTCATCGATGGATCGCGTTTCGATCCTGCGAACAAAACGACACGCCTCTTCCCTGACCACCATCGCCCTGAAAGTCTCAATACTCATAATCGCCCCCGTATATCACACTCGTTGACAAAGTTCCATTCATCATGTTCATATACCAAGAACCATGTCCTGTCAATAACAAATGGGATCGACGTTGCTGGCTAATCGTTCTGCTGTGGGTTTTCGGCCTTTAGGGCCATGAGTATAATCGCTGTGGGTATGAGCATGGACAGGCCTATAATGATCCTGTAATCGCCCGTGATGCTGTGGCCTCGACTGAACAGCCACGGACCGACGGCACTGGCGAGCACGCATATTGACATGGTCAATCCGCTGATGGCGCCGAGGTGTTCGCGGCCGAAGAACCTGGGCAACGCCACGCTGAAAATGATCCCCCACATGCCGCCGGTTATCCCATAGCCTAAGGCGGTCATGCCCCAGCCGGTGTTATCTGCAAATTTCAGTACGCCGACAGTGCCCAGAATCTGTGCGGTCATCATGACAAGCAGCAGCCATTTGAGCTTCAGCTTCGTTCTGTCGGTAAGCCAACTGGCGATAAAGCGCGTTGCGACCCCGACAAGTGAAATCGCAATAAAAACATTGAGCGTTTCCTTGCGTGTGCGGCCCATTTCCTCGCCGATTGACGTCAGATGAAACATGATGCCCGTGATGACCAGACCGTAACACGCAAGCCCGAGGCTAAACACCCAGAAGGCCCGCGTCTTCAGTGCCTGCCGACGCGTGAATTCGATTTTCGTTTCGGGAACTTTTCTTTCCTGCTCGGCGAGCCACTGGCGGTCGTCAATGCCGTCCATCACGAGCCCGCACTGTTCGGGATTGTCGCGAAAGAACACCCACGCAATCAGGCTCATTCCGACGCCGACCAGGCCCGCCAAAATCCAGCACGTCTGGCGCCATTGGTACAGTTCTATAGCCCATTCGATTACACGAGCCCCGCCGCTGAAGGCAAATGTGCCGAACAGCCCCATGATCGCCGTCGCCAGGCCCCGCCGGTGATTGAACCATTTACCGATTGCCACGCGGGCGACCATCGTCAGGCTGCCCTGCCCGAAAAATCTCATCAGCAGAAATATCAGCGTCATGACGATCATCACAGCGCCCGCCACGCCGCCGATCGAAGAGACAATCCGGTCGCATTGTGACAACGCCAACATGCTTAACCCCAGCCCCACCGATGCAATGACCGCCATGAGGCGAACACCAATCCGGTCCAGGATCGTCCCGGCAAGCGGAATCAACAGGCCGCTTGCAAGCGTGCCGAACATGTAAGCCAGGCTGAGTTGCTCACGCGACAGACCTAATGCCTTAATCAGATAGTCGG
>JAGHBX010000664.1 GCA_021160785.1 Planctomycetota bacterium
AATTGTTCTGTTTTGGAAGTCAAATTTCGTCCTTATGTTTGCCAACAAGATTATTATCGGACAAATTTGGCGTTTTAGTTGAGAAAATATTGACACGCCACCTTGAGTATACCACAATTCATTGAGTTGAAAATGGGTGTTTTGACTTTGAATGCGTTGCTCAATACGCTCAAAATACCCGTGAACGGTTACCACTCTTGTTAGCGGCTGGGACATAATCGTCGATGCATTCCGGAAAAAATATCCGCTGCCTCATGCCTGTCCGCCAGTCACCGGAAAAGCCGGAATTTTCCGAAAGATACGCGAAATGGCGGTTTTTGCGTCGCAATTTCGCTGATTGCTCGTGAACCAGGGCGGGATTGGGTTGAAATACTGTTAGCAAGGATGTATCATTAGATGTGATATTCGTAACATTTTAGCCATGTGTGGAAAAAACGGAAAACCGCCTTCGGCGGAGGCGAGGTCCAGCCATGACAAGCCAGAAAGAGTTTCCTGGAACACTCGTCAGTTCATACAATCGTGGTCTTGGAGAACAAGTTATGAGGGATTTCATTATTTTACTACTGTTGTTATGTGTTTTTGCCGCGGGTCCTGCGATGGCGCAAGAGCCTGAGAATCTGGCGATGGGCAAAAGATACACGTTGGATCCTCGCCCGAATTATCCTCTCTGCACGGACTCTCAGGACAAGGTTCAGTTGACCGACGGTGTTTTCAGCGAGGGATATTTCTGGACACAAATGACGACTGTGGGCTGGCAAAATGCCCTGCCCGTTACCATCACGATAGACCTTGAATCCGTACAACCGATCGGCGGACTGTCATTCAACACGGCTGCCGGCGTAGCCGGAGTCCAGTGGCCGATTTCGATTCTGGTCATGGTCAGCAGAGACGACAAAACATATTACCTTGCCGGAGACCTGGTGGAATTGTCTGCTGTCGAACACGGCGAGCCGAAAGCCGCCGGGTATGGCCTGCATCGATTCATTACGAGCAAGCTGCGGACTTACGGAAGATATGTGAAACTGCTGATTTTCGGCAGCGGCCCGTTTGTCTTTGCCGACGAGATTGAAATCCATAAAGGAAGCCGCCAGTTCCTGGCGTTAGATACGCCCGGAGAAGAGATCGGCGATGTAAACAGGTTTCAACGACAGATGGCGATTACGCGCGGTGTTCGTCGCCGATTGCGACTGGACCTGACCGAAGTTCGCAAGCTGGCCGAAGAGTGCAATCAGATTTCAAAATGGCGGACGGAATTTGAAAATATTGAAAAGGAAATATCCAGCCTTCAATTCAAACCTCCGTCCGATTTTCGCACAATATTTCCAATAAACGATCTGCACAGGCGCATCTTTATGATCCAGGCGGGCCTTTGGCGAAGCCGAGGCTTTTTGGGTCTGGTCGTCTGGCGGAAGAATCGCTGGGACATGCTGAGCCCGACAGAATTGCCGCAGTCCGCCGAAGTGGGGATTCATATTGACATGATGCAAAATGAGTATCGCGGAGCGGCGTTTAATGTCAGCAATTCCGACCAAACCACGGCTCGCGTTCAATTGGCTATCGAGCGATTGCCCGGAGGCGCGAATCCGGACTATATCACTGTGCACGAGGTTCCTTTCACCGATACGCGCAGCGGCGTACCCATTGCCGCCGCCATGCCAGGACTGCACAAAAAGCAGGGCAAGTATAATGTCGCGATCGAACCGGGCCTGACAAAGCAAATATGGTTGAATTTTCATCCACAAAACGTCCCGGCAGGCGAATATCACGGAAGCATCCTGATTACGCCGGGCCGTCAAAGGATACCAGTCAGATTCAAAGTATTTCCGTTTCGCTTCCCGAATCAGCCGACCCTGCATCTGGGAGGCTGGGACTATACGGATGCAGACAGTCGCTACGAGGTTACGCCGGCAAATCAGGCGGCGTTTATCCGGCACCTGCGTGAACATTTCGTGGATTCCCCCTGGGCCGGCAGCCGGGTTCTGTCCCGCGGCAAATACGACGGGCAGGGCAACATGATCGAAGAACCGGACACTGAGTTCTTCGCCAAATGGGTCAAACGCTGGCCGAACGCCCACAACTATTACGTCTTTGCATCGGTTTCAAACAGTTTCGCCGGTTTCAAGATGGGTACGGCTGCCTTTGAAAACGCTGTCGGCAACTGGATCAGGTGGTGGGCGAAGAAACTGCCGCAATGGAATGTCCGGCCGAATCAATTAGGCCTGTTGTTGGTCGATGAGCCGCATGCTCACGAACAGGATGACACGATTATTGCATACGCCAGGGTAATCCGGAAGGCGGCGCCCGAGGTAGTCATCTGGGAAGATCCGACCTGGCGCCGGCCGTGGGAGGCAAGGCCGGAGATGTTCGAGCTTTCCGATGTGCTCTGCCCCAACCTGCCAATGCTGATCACCGAGGGCGATAAATTCGCCGACTTCTATGTTCGGCAGCAACAGGCGGGACGAAAGTTGTGGTTTTACTCATGCAGCGGTCCCGGCAAATTGCTCGATCCGTACAGCTATCACCGCCTTCAACACTGGTTCTGCTGGAAGTACGCCGCCCAAGGCTCCGGATTCTGGGCCTTTGGCGATTCAAACGGCGCTTCGTCATGGAATGAGTACCTCTCCCTGCGGGGGGCCTATACGCCGGTCTTTCTGGATGAAACCACTGTCGCAGCGGGCAAACACATGGAAGCGATTCGCGAAGGAATCGAAGATTACGAGTACCTGGTGATGCTCGGCAAACAGATCACCCGATCGGGTAGAGAAGGCGGGACCGAGGCCGTAATCAAAGAAGCCGAAGACCTGTTAGCCAATGCTGCCGACCGAGTCATCAAAGACCAGACTTCACAGAAACTCTACTGGCGACAGCCTAAGGATCGCTCCGTCGCCGACAAGGTGCGCATCGAAATCCTGGAGATGATGACGCAATTGAATAACTTGCAGAAATAACCGGCTGAATACTTAAAGAGACCAAGCCACTTCAATTGCCCTCGGATGAGTTTTGAGACCCTGCGAGGCAAGCTTATTTCTTTGCCGGCTGCTGAGTTTGCTCGCGACGCATGGCAAGTATTTCCTCACTGATCTTTACCGGCGCCATGGCGTAGCGCGACATTTCCATCGAGAAAGTTCCCATGCCCTTTGTCATACCGCGAATGACTGTTGCATATCCAAACATACTCGATAGCGGCGCTTCGGCCTGGACGACTGTGTAATTGTCGCGGTTTTCCGTTGAAAGTACAATTCCTCTTCTTGAATTCAGGTCGCCGATAACGGATCCCTGGAATTCGGCGGGCATTTCAATTTCGACAGACATGATCGGTTCGAGCAGACGCGGCTTTGACTTTTTGAATACTTCGATGAACGCATCTCTTGCCGCGGTCCGAAATGCCATCTCGCTCGAGTCAACCGAGTGGGATGAGCCGTCATCGAGACACATTTTGCAGCCAACGATCTCGTAGCCGGCGAGCGGGCCTTTCTTCATCGCGGCCTGGAACCCCTTATTGACCGCCGGGATGTATTCGGTTGGAATCCTTCCGCTTTTAATATTATCTTCAAACTCATAATATGACTCCGCGTCCCTGTCGAGCGGGATCAATCTTCCGACTACATGGGCGAATTGACCCGAACCGCCGGTCTGCTTTTTGTGTTTGTAGTTAAACTCAGCTTCAACGGTCGGCGCCTCGCGATAGCTGACACTTGGCGCGCCGACGGCAACTTCCGCCTTAAATTCGCGTCGCATCCGTTCGATATAAATATCCAGGTGCAGTTCGCCCATACCGGCCACAATCGTCTGGCCCGTTTCCGAATCGGTTGAAACGCGGAACGTAGGATCTTCTTTCATGAATCGATTAAGCGCCTTGGCCATGCGCTCCTGGTCGGCGGAGCTGGCCGGCGTGATTGAAAGACTGATAACCGGATCGGCGACAAAGATGCTTTCCAGCGAATAATTAATGCCGTCGTCGCAGAAAGTATCGCCACTGGCGCAATCGACAGCGACCAAAGCCACGATATCGCCCGGGCCTGCATCTCCAACATCTTCACGGTCGTTAGCGTGCATTCTCACAATTCGCCCTATACGCTGCATGCGATTTGTGCGAGCATTGCGATATTGCTTACCTTTGATTATTTTGCCCTGATATACACGGACATAACTTAGCTGACCAAAAGATTCATCTGTGATTTTGAACACCATTGCCACAAGTTTTGCATCAGGGTCACTTGAAAGTGGAACTTCGGTCCCTTCGTTATCGTGGTCACGTGCAAAGGCAGGACGGTCAAGAGGGCTTGGAAGGTAATCACATACTGCATCCATCAGCGGCTGAACGCCTTTGTTCTTAAAGGCTGAGCCCATCATTAT
>JAGHBX010000515.1 GCA_021160785.1 Planctomycetota bacterium
CTGATTCATCGTCGAAGCCGCCCACACCCGAACGTATCGCTACCAAAATGAAAAAAAACCGAAAAAACTAAAATAATTTCCCTTGACGAAGGTCGTTCCATATCAGGGTGGGCTCTTAGCCCACCGCTAATCTTATAAGCATAGCAGTCATTTTTGTCAATAGATGTGTAATTCTTGCTGTTCTCCATGCCGTCGGCAGAGAGAAAAGGTTCGGGCATTAAAGAAGGACCGGGGCGCGCGCCTTCAAGGCGCTTTTCCCGGTCCACGGCGGTTTGCCGAACGCTGTGATTGCGATTCAACAACCGCCTGCTGCTGGATCGCTGGAGTGGCGGATTTGATCATTCAAAGGTATAGACGCTCAAACACTCCTTTAGTTGCATAAAAATAAAAAAACATATTCCAGATCAAGGCAAAACGCCCTTTTTGCGGAAATACCAGCTTTTACACATCCAGCCTGCCGGCAGACCAACCGCGAGTACGATTGACAGAGGGTGGTTTTGAGGTGAATAAAGGCGTTTGCAAAAAATTTTTCGAAAATTCTCTGTTTTTTATTTGCAGGCAGGCGCAATCTGGTGTATAGTGTATTAAGTAAGTAATACACTAATACTGAAAAGGTATGATCCTATGCTCCTGGAAATCGATCATCACAGCGGCGAGCCGATTTACCGACAGATAATCCGGCAGATTCGCCGGCAGATTATGACCGGGCAGTTGAAACAGACCGATCAACTCCAGACGGTTCGCGACCTCGCCGCTCGGTTGAATGTCAACCCTATGACCGTCAGCAAGGCGTACTCGTTTCTCGAAGCCGAAGGCCTTGTCGAAAGAAAAAGAGGCATAGGCCTGTTTGTGGCGAAGATAAAGAACGATGATCGAAAACGCATAAAAGCCCGACTGCTCAACACCATTATAGATAAGGCGGCAATCACTGCCGTTCAGCTTGGAATGTCGGAAGACGAAGCTGTAAAGGCTTTCAAAAAATACTACGGAAAATACAACTCCAAAAACAGGAGGCAGGAATGACAAATGCAAATTCAATAGTACAATTACGCAGCGTCTCCAGGAGGTTCGCAAGAACACAGGCGTTGGACAACATTGACCTGGATATCTCGCCAGGGAAAATCATAGGCCTGTTGGGGGCTAACGGAGCGGGCAAGAGCACCCTGTTAAGGCACATCATCGGTTTATACCTCCCCGATAACGGCCAATGTACAACATTTGGGACCGATGCAGCCCGGCTTACGCCGACGGAACTCGCCCGGATCGGTTATGTACACCAGGAAGGCGAGCTTCTCCACTGGATGTCGGTAAAGCAATTGATCCGATATGTAAGCGCCTATTACAGCAACTGGAACAGCCAATTAGAAGAAAAGTATATCGATGATTTTGATATTTCCATCAAGGATCGCGTCGGCGCCCTGTCGCCCGGACAACGACAGAAACTTGCCATATTACTGGCCATAGCTTTCGAGCCTGAATTGTTGATACTCGATGAGCCGGCGTCTGCCTTGGATCCTATCGCGCGCAGCCGGTTCCTCGATCTGCTGCTCCATATAATCCAGGACGAAAACCGAACCATCATTATCTCCTCGCATATCCTGAGCGACGTTGAAAAGGTCATAGACCATACGCTGATAATGCGCAAGGGCAAGATACTCCGTGATTGCAGCTTTGACACCCTGAGAGAGGAATTCGTCAAAGCAACCATCACATCGTTAAACGGCGACCTGCCCGCCGAACTTCCGTTTGAAAATATCGTCGATTGCCAAAGAAACAATACCAAAGCCGTACTGACTGTGCAAAAGTACTCACAAGACCAACTGCACGACAAGGCAAAGGCAATAAATTGCGACATCGAGATCAGGCCCTTGTCTCTGGAAGAAATCTATAAAGCAGTTGTCAGTTGACGCACTCGAGGAAAAACGATATGACTATTTTGCAGGCAAATCTCAAGCATCTGTATCAACGAAAAGGCTTTTGGCTGATAGCCCTTGGGCTTGGTCTCTTTGCTTTCCTGTGTATCATGGCAATTGTTGACGGTGAACAGGGCTCTTTTATGGCACTCGCCTTGTGGATGTATATCGCCGCAGGCTTTACAAGTGCATTGCAGGTAGAGGTTCTGACCAGACCTTTTTCCTGGTCCCTTCCGGGACATGCCGGGATACCGGTGAAATTCCTGTTTTGCATAGGAATATCTGTTTCGTTATTCTGGTCGGTAGTTTTCCTGTTCTATCCGGCCCCAACTCTCGCAGAACATTTATTATCGTCTGTTTCCATATTTTTTGCCGGAACAGTCTTCTATTGGCTCGGAGCATGGGTTGTCTTCAGATTTCCAAACTGGGTCTCTGCAATAGTAATGGTCCCAATATTAATGGTTTACGGCCGCTATCTGGATATGTATGCACTATTTGAACGTGTCATCGTAGATGCCTGGTTTGCAGTAATTCTGTTAGGCGGCCTTGTCAACTTTCTGGCATGGCGGCACTGGTCCAGGCCGCACATGGCGCGAAAGTATTGCGGCCGACCGTGGATGGGAGCTTTCGACGCATGGAACAAAGAAAAAATGTCCGAATTCCAACAAGCCAGGCTCGCTCAAAAAAACAAAGCAATCCCCACCGTTTTGCCACATGTAGAGAAATTCTTCCTCGATCGAATCACCGATCGGACCGGACCGAATACAGCACAGTATATCTGGGGCGGTTTATACAGATCGTTCGGCCTGATCACCTCGCGAAAAAAAGAATGTATCCGATTCTGGCTTATCATGCTGCCGACACTTTGCTTCCTGGGTTATATGGGGCCCGTAGCAAATATCATGTTCATCATGCCCGGCATAATGGTCGCCAATATGAGCTTACACGTTCGTTCGACTCTGCTGATTTCCGGCGGGCGCACCGAACGGTTCTGGTCGGCCTTGTCTACCGCCGCAGCGACGACTCTGCTTGCTACCGTCATAGTTACACTTATGGCGGCTTTGACGATCGGCCTGGAGGCGGTCATGCCAGAGTTGACAATCAAAGGACAGTCGGCTGTATACCGCGCAATGGAAATGAAACTCTTCTTCATACCGTTGTGTATGATGCCCGTTACATTAACAATCGCGCTGATTTTCTACAGGTACCCGAGACTGATGATGGCCGTTGTGATGATGATCTTCATTCTTGCAATGCAAGTGTCAATATTCTTCAAAAGACTCCCGATCCATCAAAACGACCCCGGCCCAATACACATAATAATTATCATGCTATGCTGCTGGGCTATCTTCACAGCGGTCTTGCGCCATATCTGCATGCGACGATGCCTGGTGCGTTAACCTGAAATTGAGCTTTATATCAATATAGTCACAACATTCTGATAAGGAGAACCGAAATGGCAGATTACGAAGAAAACACACAGACCCCGGATTTCAAAGACAGAAAAACAGGACTCGTCGTATTTGGTATCCTCCAGATTCTACTCGGCGCCTTTTGTGCGCTCATGATCCCTTTCATGATATTTGCCATAGTCATATCGCTTCTTGCCGATAGCGCCTCAGCCCCGCCCACAAATCCGATGATGATGCTTCCCTCCATCCTCATCTATGCCCTTTTGGCCGCATGGTTCATCACCATGGGCGTCGGCTCACTCAAAGCACGACGCTGGGCAAGGGCGCTCATACTGACGACCTCATGGCTCTGGCTCGTCTGCGGGATATGCGGACTGACGTTCTTTTTACTGTTCATGCCCGGTATGTACGACAACATGGCTGAGACCGGCGATATGCCCAGGGGTGCGATTCTTGTAATGAAGTGCGTAATGGCCGTCTTCATGACAATCTTTTACGTGCTCATACCCGGAGTGCTCGTCCTCTTTTATCGCAGCCGGCATGTCAAAGCCACATGCCAGTCCAGAGACCCTCAGCCTCGCTGGACCGACAAATGCCCGCTGCCCGTCCTCGCCCTGAGTATGATGTTTACCCTATGGACGGTTTCGCTGTTGACAATGGGCGCATACGGATGGACATTTCCGTTCTTCGGAACAATCCTGACCGGAATCTCAGGCGCAGCCGTCATACTGGTCCTGATACCGTGTCTGGCCTGCCTGGCCTGGGGCACATACAAATTAAGCATAAAAGCCTGGTGGTGCGCGGCTTTACTGACTATCGCATGGGCGGTGTCAATGGCCGTCACATTCTCACGCATCAGTATATGGGATTTCTACGATAAAATGAATATGCCCGAACAGCAACTCGAAAGCATGAGACAATTCATGCCCCACGACTCGACAATGATCCTGGGGTCCGCCCTCACGTTTGCGGCTTTCCTGGCATACCTGCTGTACACAAAAAAATTCTTCAAACCAAACACCCCGCCTGTCTTCCCTAACGAAGTCGGGGGATCTTTCTAAACACAATCACGAAGCGATACAAATTCCTGTACCTTCAAGTCACCCGAGATCACTGTATTTTTTTGCGATCATCGAGTGCTTCAATCTTACAAGCATGTAATACAATGTCGGAGTGGCTATTAAAGACAACAAGACTGAAATGCACAGTGCGCCCATAATCGCAATCGCCAGCGGTCGCAGCATATCGGCGCCGGAACCGATTCCGTATGCTAACGGCAGCAAACCTAACAGCGTTGTCAGCGAGGTCATCAACACCGGACGAAGCCGGCGTCTTCCGGATTGAACAAGGGCTTCTTTGAGTTCAAGTCCCTCCCCAATCAGGTGATCGACGCGGTCCAGCATCAAGATCCCGTTCTTGGCGACAATACCAATTCCGATAATCGCGCCGAGGAAAGACACAATGTTCAGCGAAGTGCCGGTAATCAACATTGCCGAGATGGTTCCAAACAGCGCCAAGATCGAGCCGTACACGATGGCAATAGGCTCGGAGAAGCTCCGAAATTCAATCAGCAGTACCGTAAAGACCAGGAAAACAGCTACAATCAGGACGGCCAGCAGATTCTTGAAGGCCTTGAGTTGTTGTTTATACAGGCCGGCGATTTCGTAAGCAGCAGGCAGGACAGTTTTGTCGGCTTTGAGTTTCTGCAGGATCTCTTTCATCGCGCTGCCCATATCGCGCCCTTCCAGCCGTGCGGCGACGGAGATGTTCTGCCGCATATCATCGCGGCGAAGCTCGATCCGGCCGGGTTGTTCGCTGAGGGTGGCGACTTGCGAGAGTTTGATAATCCGGCCGGCGGCAGTTGAGACAGGCAAATTTTCAAGGTCGCTGATGGTTCTGATTTTGTTTCGGTCGGCCATGACACGAAGCCCGATGATGCGGTCTCCTTCGAGAATCGAAGTGGCCTCGGTGCCGATCATCGCGCCATGCAGGGCGTTGGCGACATCGGTTGTGCTAAGTCCGAAACGACGAGCCTGGATATTATTGATTTGGAAACTGATAGTATTGCCGGTATAGGTCAGACCATCGAAGGTGTCGACAATACCGGGCACCTGCCGGATCATTTCTTCGATTTTAGGCGCCTTTTGCTTTAGATACTCAATGTCCGAAGAAAAAAGCCGGATTTCGATTGGATTCGGCGCCCACTGGAGGTCTCCGATCAGGTCTCCGAGAATCCCCGGAAATTCCCATTGCAGACGGGGCACGGCGGCGTTAAATTTTCGCCGCAGTTCGGAAATCACCTCATCGGTTGTTCGCTGACGGTCCTGTCTGAGCTTTACCAGAAAATCTCCTGTGTGGGGTTCCGCAATTGCAAGCGCAAGCCTTGCCCCGGTCCGTCTGGAATAACTTTCAACGTCGGGTGTAGCGACGAGGATGGCTTCGGCTTTTTGCAGTTCGTTATTGGTCTCTTCGAGGCTGGTGCCGGGCGGTCCAACATAATCAATGACAAATCCTCCCTCGTCCATCGGCGGCAGGAATTCGGTGGACAAATGCCGGTAACCCAGGAATCCGGCCCAGATAATCACAGCGCCAAAAGCAAGGCTAAGCCAGCAATGGTCTAATGCTTTTCGAACGACCTTCTCATAGATCGCCACAATAAAAAGCAGGACCGGACCGCCGATTTCGCTTTGGTTTGCTTTGCCTGACGGTTTTGCCCTCATCAGCCAGACTCCAATCGATGGGGTCAGTGTAACGGCCAGCACCAGCGAGCTTAGCAAAGAGACCACCATCGTCATTGCAAGGGCGCGGAAAAACACACCGGTAAGTCCGCCCAGAAACGCCAGAGGGATAAAAACCACCACCGGCGTCAGGGTTGAGGCGACAAGTGGACGAAAGATTTCACCGACAGACAACTGCACGGCAAGGACCCGGCTGACGCCCTGTTTGAGGTGATAATAAATGGATTCGACCACAACGATTGCATCATCGATAATCAAGCCGATTGCAGCCGCCACACCGCCCATGGTCATGATATTATAGCTTAGCCCCGCCACCTTCATCGCCAGCAGTGTAAACAGAACGCTTATGGGAATCGCCAGCACAGCGACAAATGTCGCTCCGAAGTCCTTGAGAAATAAAAGCAATACGATAATCGACAGGAACAGACCAAAGATCAGGGCGCCCCAGACGCTCTTGACCGATTCGTGAACAATCAGGGACTGGTCATAGTAGAATGCCAGCTTCATGTCGGGCGGCAGTTGGTGATTGAGCAGCCGGATTTGTTCCTTCAGGTTTTTGGCGATGTCCAATGTGCTGCCGTCCGGCTGGCTGCATATATTGAGCAAAACAGCAGGTCGTCCGTCGGCTGTAACGATATTGTACACCGGCTCCGGGCCGCGTTCGACAACGGCAAAATCGGCGATACGAATGGGATGATCGTCAACCATATCGACGACAAAATTTTCAACCGCTTCAGGAGTCGATAATCGTCCATCCAGTACGGTCAGGTAGAGACTGTGGTTTTCTTCGTGCATTCCAGCCGGGGCGAGCCGATTGTTTTTTTCGAGAGCATCCACCACGTTTTGCATGGTCATGCCGGCGGATTTCAAGAGCATCGGGTCAACAATGATGTGGTATTCGGTTTGACGACCGCCGACGAGATCCACACGAGCCACACCGGGGATGCTCAAAAACTGCGGCTTCAAATCATACCGGGCCTTTTCCCACAGGTGGGTAATATCGCGTGTCGGGCTCGTCAGGCTGACGCCCAGAATCGGAAAGGAGGAAAAGGTAATGCGATAAACGCTGGCCTCGGCGGTCGGCGGCAGCGTGCTGCGAATCTGGGACAATCGCCCTAACACGTACAGTTCCGACCGGACCATATCCACTTTCCAGTTAAAATAGACGCTGATCTCCGCAGAACCGCGCCCTGTGGCGCTTCGAATATGCTCTGCGCCGGGAATATCTTTCATGGCTTCTTCAATGGGTCGTGTAATCCGCGCCATCATTTCATCGCCGGGCATAACGCCGTTATCTATGAGAATGGCCACACGTGGGAAATCCGTTTGCGGGAAAACAGAAGAAGATATATGCAGCGATGCATAGATGCCGCCTATGCACAGCGCGATGCTGACAAATGTAATCGAGATCGCATGGTGGATGGTGAAACGCCCTATAGACGAGGCCTTATCGTCTTGCCGCAGGTCAGTGATTTCTTGTTTTTCTTTATCCACGAGTAATCCGTGTCTGAGCATTAATCTTCAGAAAATTAACAGGACCATACATCGCAGCAGCACCGGCTCTCAATCGTTTTGTCGTTCCAGAAGTCGAATCCGGGTCTTATCGGGCAAACCATAGGCGCCTTTGGTGACAACAGACATGCCGGCGCTGAGCCCGTCGCCTTCAATTTCAATACGATTCCCCTGGCGAATTTTGGTTTTGACATAACATCGCCTGGCGGTCTGTCCTTCCACAACAGCAATATACGATTTACCGTCCAGATCTTTTACGACCGCTTCGACATCCACCGCCAGGCATTGGCGATGCACAGCTTGTTCAATGTCGAGCTTGACCAGTTGCCCTTTTCTCAGCCCCGGTATTTCTCCGTTGTCCGGTTGTGCCTGTACGCGTACAGAGCCGGTTTGTGGGTCCGCTTCCGAATCAATATACAATATCCGACCCGAACATATCTCATCGGCAAAAGTCCCGTCGCCATTGTCCAGGCCAAAGATAATTCTTACGGGCTGGTTCAAACGCAGACCCGCTGCCTGCCGACCGGCAACCCCGGCGGTGACGAACAAACGTGTCTGGTCACGTATTTCCGCCAGCGTCCGGCCCTTTGAAACGGCCTGACCGAGCACTGCTGAAAAGCTGATAATCGTTCCCGACATAGGAGCACGAATGGTCAGATAGCTGCGTTTGATCCGGGCGGCTTCGACCGTTTTCTCCGCTTCACGGAGATCGAAGAGGGTTTGCTGATATTCTTTTTGCGAGGCTGCCTGTGCTTCGACGAGTTTTTTTACCCGATCCAATTCCTGCCCGGCGAATTCTTTCTTTGCTTCGGCTCGGGCAAGTTCAACATCCATGCTGCGGCTGTCGAGCCCAAACATCACCTGACCCTTCTCGACATACGTCCCCAGCGAGCCCGAAGATGGATTTATCTCGCTTAACACACCGTCGACGGCGGCAGTAACAGGCATCTGGGACAAATCCGTCTTTCCCACAGGAAGCGCCGCATCGACACGACCGTAGGCCTCAATGAATTGACGGAGATCGGCCTGCTGAATCAATCCAACATGCACCGGCACCTCGGTGACAATCTCCGGTTGGGCTTCTTCTTGTGCAGATGGTTCGCCGTGAAACAAAAAATACACACCAACTGCCGCGGCCGCCAAAAGCAGCCAGCCGACAATGTATTCAATTTTCTTCATGGTCAGCCTTACTCTTTTTTCGCACCGGTACGATTGGCTGCTTCCAGTCTGCAAAGTCGGTCGGCGCCTGCATTTCATCTTCTATTTTACGGATACATTGCAAGACATCGGCCAAGGCATCGGTTTCCAGCAGTTGCGTCTTGTTGTGCTCCAGCAACCCGAGCAGTACCTGCTGTCTGGAAATCTGGCCGATTGCCTGCATTTCCTGCAATTTACCGATGGTCTGATCTTTATCCTTCAGCAGTTTTTGAGCACTGTGATACTTTTCGAGACAATTTCGGTAATCCGTTACCGCACGTTCCATCCGCCCAATCGCATCGGCCTGAACCGCATTAAAACGAGCCGCCATTTCCGTTCGCTTCTGCATAGCGACGCCGATTGCCGCCTGGTTCTGATTCAAAAGCGGAAGTTCCAGCGAAATCCCTAACCCCCATTTATTATCGTCCTGATCAAATTCATATCCGGGACCAATTGTTAAATCCGGGTATTGCCTCGCGATTTCATACTGCAGTTCGAGTTGCGACTGCTTATATTGCGCCATTGACACCAGCAGATCTGTGCGGTTCAAAAGGCATTGTCGGCGAAGCGCCTCTGAAGCAAGCGCCTCCGGTATCTGTTTGAAGCGACTAAAGTCATAGTCCATGCCGTTAATTACCGAAAGCGGCAACCCGATAGCCTCAGCCAGTGAAGCCGTCGCAATCCCTTGCCGGCGTTTGGTTTGCAGCAGGGCGTAGTGAACCCCGTCACGTTCATTTCGCACCTGGTAGGCGTCAAAAGCGCTGACCTGACCGGCCGCCAACATCTGCTGGGTCAACTTGACGTTTTCCGACTGCAAATCATATTGCTGTTGGAGCAATTCTGTTTCTTTGCCAATGATGTAAATGCCCAGCAGCCCCTGATGCACGCTTTGACGGCACCGCCACGCATTCTGAGCTAATTCAAGCAGATCAATTTCCGCTTGCGCTCTCCTGCGGGCGATGCGCAAATTACGCTTGGTACTGCTTATAAGTGGAAAATCCAGTGAAACTGGCACGATCCACGGAGAAATACCATCTGATGAAGTCGTCGTGCTGTTAAAAGCCGGAGCAAGGATCAAAGTTGGATTCGGATACTCCTGTTCAATAGCGATTTTAGCCTTGGTTGTCAGATAGTGATATCGATCAGCCTCAAGACCCGGTTGAAAGTAGAATCCAGCAATAGTAAGTGCCGTAATATCCCACTTAGGCGGTGGGAATTGTACGTTCGGATGGATGCTCTCGGCAAAATCTTTCAGGCCTGGGTCGTCTAACGACCGCGATTCAAATTCATTCATGCTTTTTTCGGGAGATAAGGGCTGGTCAACATACCTGACACAACCACCCAAAAGCAGCAAAAAACATGGGACAACATAGCGCATAACATATCTCAACTGCAATTTCCCATCGAACCGATTACAAAATACGATTTTCTCAGTAAGACACCAATAATCTTATCAAAATTATCGCGAATTGTCAAGTACTATCCCTTTTGAGTTAATTTAGGCCATGAATTGTTTTGATATTCGTGGATATTATCTCTTGCAGACATCGAGCCAGCTTTGCCAGGCGTCGGTCATTTGTTTTACCCGGCCGGGATGTTCTTTGGCTACGTTGTTGAGTTCCGTTCGGTCCTCGTCGAGGTCGTAGAGTTCCCAGTCGGCTTTGTCGTAGCGAACGAGCTTCCATTTGCCCTGGCGGATCGCCTTTCCTTTGCCGTACTGCCAGAACAGCATATCATGCGGTTTTCGCTGTTTGCCCCTGAAAATCGGCAGCAGCGATTTCCCCGCGACGGGCTTTATCGTCCTGCCGTCAAATTCGGCGGGATACTTTGCGCCGCTTATATCCATAAACGTCGGCAGGATGTCGATGATGTGCCCGACCTGGTCGGTCATGGTCCCCGGCTTTATCACCCCGGGCCAGCTCGCGATAAACGGCGTGCAGTTGCCGCCCTCGTAATCCGTCGCTTTGTACTTGCGATACGGCGTATTGGAGGCGTTTGCCCACGCCGGCCCCACCGTGCGGTAGCTTTCCACCGGACCCGGCGGCGTATTGGGAGTCGTGTTGACATTCTCGGCGCAGCCGCCGTTGTCGGCTAAGAATATCACAAGCGTGTTCTGCGATTTGCCGAGTTGCTCGACTTTTTTCAATACTCTCCCGATTGCCTGGTCCATGCGATCGACCATCGCAACGTAGACCGCCATCAGCAGATCGTTCTTGTCCTTCTGCTCGTCGGTGAGCGTGTCCCACGCCGGCACCTTCGGATCGCGCGGAGACGCAGCATATTTGGCGTCGATAATCCCCATCTCAACCTGGCGCGCGTAGCGGCGCTTGCGAAGCTCGTCCCAGCCGATCCTGTACTTGCCCCGGTACTTCGCAATATCAGCCGGCCACGCGTGCAGCGGGTAATGCGGCGCCGTAAACGGCAGATACAGCAAAAACGGTTTGTCCTCGTTCTTATACTCCTCCAGCCGATCAATCGCATACGTCGCAAATTCATCGGTCGTGTAAAAGTCCTTCTTCTCCGGCACGTATCCCATTATCGCCTCGCCCTCGATCGCCCAGCGGCGAGCAGAAGCCTTCTTGCGTCCCGGCTTCGGCTCACCCGGCCTTGCTTTCGTGCCGGGGTTCCAGTAGTTGCAGCAGCCGTCGGCCAGACCCCAGTACCGATCAAAACCGCGCGTCGTCGGAAGCGGCTTTTGATGCCACTTACCCGATATGATCGTACGGTAGCCGACCGTTCGCAGCACTTCGCCAAACGTCACGCCATGTTCCATGTCCCTGACCCCGACGGCCTGATCATATTGACCCGTCAAGAGCGTCGCCCGCGTCGGATTGCACTTGGCGCAATTGTAGAACTGCCGAAACCGCATACCACCGGCGGCTAATCGATCAAGATTCGGCGTCTGAACCTCACCACCGAAACAGCCGATATCCGAATACCCCAGATCGTCCGCCATAATCAGAATAATATTGGGCTTGCCGTCCCCGCGCTGCACATCTTGCCCGGCGAAAGTGCCGGCGCATCCTGATAGCGCCACCGCCGCCGCACCCAATCCCACAGTCTTCAAAAAATCACGTCGCGTCTGCACTTGCCTGCTCATATCAATCTCCTGCCTGAAACACGTTAACACGGATATAATACCAGAATCCCGCCCCGGAGACAATGCCGGACAAAATTCGCTGGCATGGATGCCGAATTTAGGCTAAAATGAACGCATGAGAATACGAAAAATGACAGAGTTGCCTTGACAGGCAAGTTTTCCGAAAGGGATTTTCCATGTCGAAGTTGAAACGGATGAGGAAGAAGCAGGCACTCAAGAAGAGATCGAATATTCGGATAACGACCTTGAAGCAAGTACAAAAAGACATGTTCGGACGCCAGAGCCTGTTTGACAAGATGGTTAATAATCACCAGGACATACTTCAGAATATCGAGTTTACCATCATATCGGAATACCGACAGGACAGTGGAATCGACGATCGCATTGTGGCCGAAACACTCAAAGCCGTTATCCTGAATACCGAACCACAGGATAAGAGTGTTGACCGACTGAAACAGATACTCAAATCCGCTCGCCGGCTCCGTGACGATGTCTCAGATGACTTGTGGAAGGATGGACTCAGGATCGTGTTCCGCTCGGTCCATAACCATTCCGACTTAAAACCCGGCTCAACGCATTATCTTGACTTTATCGACGAGTTTATCGTATGAATCGAACCGCACAGATAGCTGTAGTTTTTTTGTGTATGGGATGTGTTGTATTTGGCTCTGCTATGCGTCCGAAGCAAGAGACAAAATCTTCTCATGCAGCAAAACGCCGCTCGATCTCGTATGAGCAGTTGCGCCGCGATTTCGCCGACCCGGATATGATCTATGCTCCTTTTACGTTCTGGTTCTGGGATGAGCCGATCAGGGCGGACAAGGCGGCGGCGATGGCCCGCAAGATGTTGGAGCAGCGACTTAACCCCGGCTATCCGCACGCTCGCATGTCGCAGGCCGGCACACCCGATCTGCCGCGGAGCCAATGGCTAAGCGAGCTTTGGTTTGCCGAGTTCGACAAGGCGTTAAAACAAGCCGAAACCGCCGGCGGCTATATGGGCTACGTTGACGAGTACTGGTGGCCCAGCGGCAGGGCGGCGGGACGCGTATTGAAAGAACATCCCGATCTGTGGGCTGAGTCGCTCAAATGGCAAACATTCGACGTGCCCGGCGGTGTCGAAGTAGACCTGCCAAACTCGTTCTTCACCGTTGCCGCAAGGCTCCTGCAAACCGTCGAGCCGCAGACCTCTTCAAAAAAGAAGGACTACGAAATCCCGCCGCACAAACCCGCAATCATCGACAGCAGCACATTGAAACTTATCGGCGAGGGCAACCCCTTCACCTGGAAGGCCCCGCGACAGGGCAAGTGGCGAATCTACTCCTTCACAAAATACTTCCACCCCGGCGCCGACGGAGGCAGGTTAAACTATCTCGATCCGCGCGTCTCCGATGCGTTCATCGAACTGGCTCACGAGCCCTACGAGGAGCATTTCGGCAAACGCATGGGCCAATCCATCCCCGGCGTCTTCGTCGACAACGAGGGCGACTACGGTTACAAGCTTGCCTGGTCAAAGCACCTTTCCAAACGCTACCGCGCCCGATGGCATCAGGACATACGCATCACCCTGCCGCTGATGTTCGATGAGGACACCAAAGGGCTCTGGATGAAGATACGATGGCAATGGTTCGACACCGTATCGGATATTTACGCGGAATACCTGGGCGGCACAAGTCGCTGGCTCGAAGATCGCGGCATGTATTGCATCTCGAACCTCTGGGAAGAAACGCTCATGTGGCAGGCCGGCGCCGTCGGCGATTTCTTCAAGGCCCAGCGAGCCTATTCCATGCCCGGCACCGACTGTCTCGGACTAAACATCCTCAAGCCCCATGATTTCAAAGAGACCCAGTCCGTCGCCGAATTCGAGAGCAGGCGTTTCCAGAGCGAGATCATGGGCGCCGCCGGCTGGTGGCAGTTCAAACCGTTCAATATCAAGCAGGCCGCCAACGCCGCCACAGCCTGGGGAATAAGCCATGTTGTGCCGCACGCAATTTACATGACCCGAAAATTCGACCGCCACCCGTGGCTGCCCGACTGGTTCGACGAAAACCCCATGTGGCCCTACATGCACCTCTGGACCGACTTCGTAAGACGAAGTAGCTTCGTCAACTCCCATGGCCATGTCGCCGCCGACGTCCTCATGCTAAGCCCCATGGACAGCGTCTGGGCGCTCTGCGGGCCGGGCGTCTTCGACCCGGCGGTCAAGGGACGCGTACCCGGCCCGGCTGTTATGCCGTTGCAGACCGACGACGACATCGAACAAACCCGCGAACAACTCAAACGCAACAGCGCCTGGTGGTGCCCGCCCCAAATGGACAAGTGGTTCAACGACAAGGTCCGCCACATCAACAAGACCTACTCCGACGCGATCGCCCAACTGACCACACACCGCATCGAATACCTCATCGCCGACCGCCACTACATGCGACAGATGAAAGTAGTCGACGGCAAACTCGTCCGGGGACCGTTCGAATTCAAAACCGTGGTCATTCCGCCGATGGTGATACTGCCGTTGGACGTAGCAAAAACACTCGTCGACTTTGCACAGGCAGGCGGCAGGGTCTACACCCTTGGCGAACTCCCCGCCGCCTCTGTCGAAAACGGCGCAGACAACACCGCGATGAAACAACTCATGGCGCAACTCGTCGCGCTGCCAACAGTCAAGACCTGCGACAAGGGACTGGAACACCAACTTAGCAGCTGCGCACCGGGTCTTGCATCTCATATCCGCTTCGAGGGCGGCGAATTCGACATGCTCCAGCAGCACCGGCGAATCGACGGCCGTGACTTCTTCTGGCTCGCCAACAACGCACATGATCGAAAATCGTGCACACTCACGATACGCGGTGTCAAAGGCCAAGCCTCAATCTGGGATTGCGAAACCGGTGCCGTCCGGCCCGTCCATTCGACACATATTAACGGTGGCAGCCGCATCCCGCTGACCTTCGGACCCTATCAGGCTTACTGGCTGGCGTTCGACCCGTCAGCGCCGCCAATGACCAAAATGATCCCACAATCCAAAAGGATCATCGCCATGCTGGAGGGCCCATGGCGCGTAAACATCGATATGTCCATCCAGCCGCCGCTGGAACACCCACTCCAGCCGCCTGCCCAATTGACGCGCACCGAAGGCGACCTCCGCCAATTGGTACAATGGCAGGACTGGGGCCTTAAGGGTTTCAGCGGCTACGTCGATTACCGAAAAACCATTGACCTGAAAAACCTCGACGGTACAATCGTCATAGACCTCGGCAAAACCCAACACATGGCCCAGGTCTGGACAAACGGCAAAAACTGCGGCATGCGCCTCTGGCCGCCCTTCGAATACGACATCACCAAGGCACTAAAACCCGGCAAAAACAACCTCCACATCCGCGTAGGCAACCTCATAAACGACAGCTACAACCAGCCAAACGAATCAGGCCTCCTCGGCCCAATAAAAATCCTCCAAAAACACAACCCCCAACCATAACAACAAACCAAAAATCCCGGAACAAATCCCCCTTTAATCTGTCAAACTCGTAGGATGGGCAATGAATTGCCCATGCCGCATGATTGGATACGAGAACACTACCGAGGGAGCTATACAAATGCGCATTGGCGGGCTCATCACAGGAATAGCGATTGCCGGCATCATATTCATACTGTTGGCAAACTTTGTAATAATCTTCTACCCTTGCTGTACTCACTCCAAGGTGCCTACAACCTCCACAAGTCTCAAAATACTCCACAACGCCGTACTTCAATTCAAAACTGACACCGGACGATATCCAACCGAAGAAGAAGGGCTATGGGTTCTCGTTGAAAGGCCGCCCGATGTCATGGACTGGAGTTCCACCGGTTACCTGATGACAACTGAAATTCCCCCGGACGCCTGGAACAATGAGTTCGTTTATTTGATAACCCCGGGCCAGCGCACACCATTCGTGATTATCAGCTTGGGCGGCGACGGCCAAAAAGGCGGCGAAGGTGATGACGCCGATCTCTACAGTTGGGATCAAAACTCTCGCCGGACGAGGCAATGAGTCGGACCGCCGTCAGTATTTTTTTCTGAACCGGGCGGTTGGAATGTGCAGGATTTTTCGGTACTTGGCGACTGTTCGCCGGGCGATTGTGCCGACGCCGGCTTCGGCGAGTTCGTCTCGGATTTCGTCGTCGTTGAGAGGTTTGGATTTGTCCTCGTCGTCGACGATCTGCTGGAGCCTGGCTTTGACGGCGTCCCACGAGTGCTGCCGGCCGTCGGCGGTTTCCATTCCGCCGTTGAACATGCTCCTCAAAGGCAGAATTCCCTGCGGCGACTGCATATACTTGCCCGCAACCGCCCGCGAAACCGTCGCGATATGCACGCCAACCTCATCGGCGACAACAGCCATCGGCAGGGGTTTGAGGTAGAGTTTTCCCTTGTCGAAGAACTCTCTCTGGCGGTTCACCACGACCTGGGCAACTCTTAGAACCGTGTTCTTTCGCTGCACTATGGCGTCCATAAACCACTGTGCAGAGCGGATATTCTGAAGCAGAAACTCTCTCGTCTTTTGGTCCAACTTCCGGTCCCTGACCATTTTGGCGTAAAAGCTGTTGACCCGCAGGTTCGGCATATTCGTATCGGTGAGCCGGACCGTGTAACCGCCATCCTCAGACGGCTCGACAATAACATCGGCGGTAATCGCGTGATTGTCGTTCCTGCCAACGCCAAGACCCGGCGACGTGTCTAATTTGCTCATGTGTGCTATCGCGGCGTTAATCTGCTCCACGGTGCAGTCCATCTTCCGGGCGATCCGAGGCAGTTTGTTTTCGAGCAGTTCATCCCAATGCTCTTCCACAAGACGAGTCTCGAACGTCATATCGTCGGGGAACTGTTGCATCTGAATGAGAAGACATTCTCTCAGGTCTCTGGCGCCGACCCCGGCGGGTTCGAGTTCCTGAATCAGTTCCAGCGCCTTGTAAAGATGTTCGATGCCAAACTTGTGTTTGTCTTTGTTGTGGAGCTGTTCCAGGCGAACGCCCAGATAACCCTTCTCGTCGATATAATCGATAATGAGGTCGCCCGCCTGCTTGACAAGTTCGTCGGCTTCGACGAGACGCCACTGCTCGTTGAGGCTGTCGTTGAGGGATTGGGCCAGCGCCGCGGTGTTTTGCAGTGCTTCCAGCTTCTTGTCCTTTTCGCCGCCGCTGCGCCGAAACGAGATCGAGGATGCGCTGTCCAGGTACTCATTAAAGCCGGTGTCGCTTTCGCCGATGCTGTCGAGACGCTCGAAATCGTCGACCTTGTCGGAATCGTCGCCGATCACAAGCTCTTTCTGCTCGAGCGATTCGTCGGTTTCGGTTTCCTCGGCGGCTTCAACCGTTTCCTCGGCCGGCTCTTCGGCAGTCTCAAGAACCGGATTACTGTTGAGTTCGGCTTCTATCTTTTCCTGAAGCGCAAGCAGCGGCAGTTGCAGAACCTCCATCGACTGAATCATGCGCGGAGCCAACTTCATCCGCTGCTCCATTCGCATCTGCCCTGTCATCGACATCTTCATAAAAACTTACCCTTTCCGGACGCCCGGCACACACGCCGGTACCGCTATATTATACCATATCGGTACCAGAATTGTACCAGACAAACGGAAAACTTTGCAAAAAAATTTGCCCAAGGAGGCATTTTAGCATGAGATTTGCACAGATCCAATGTCAGTCCATCGATGCTCTCCCGGAGATCGCATCGGCCAGGATCGAGCCGCTGGCGTATTCTATCGTCGAGCCGCTGGGCAGGCCCCGTGCAAGACGGGTCAGCTTGACATCCAGCGGGCGAAGCAGCGAATTGATGTACAACGCCGTACCATCGCCTTCCAGGTTCGGATTCGTCGCCATAACGATCTCCTCGACACCGCCGGCGCGGACGCGCTTGACCAGGTCGTCGATCGTCAGATCGCCCGGCTCGATACCGTCAAGCGGGGCGATATGACCGTTAAGAACGTGGTAGACCCATTTGCAAAGGCCTGTCTTTTCGAGACTTATGACATCACGCGACTGTTCCACCACGCAGATGATACTCTGATTGCGCCTCGTGTCGCTGCAGATCGAACACACCTCGGATTCACAGAGGCTAAAGCAGATTCTGCACTGCCGGATATTCTTCTTAACGTCGGCGATAGCCTCCGCCAGCGCAAAGGCCTCCTCGGCGCCCGTCTTGAGGACGTGAAAAGCTAATCGCTCGGCCGTCTTGGGTCCGATACCCGGCAGCCTGCCGAACTCCTCGATCAGTTTATTGAGACTTTCAGTATAAGCCGGGTTCATATCTTGCCGCTCTTTCAATCTCTTGCGAAAACTCTAATCTGAAATGCAACATATCTTTCTGTCCCAAACAACATTATGAGCTATCGCCCCGGACGAGTCAAGCCTTTAACATTTGACACGGCAATTTGGCTTTCCAATTACAGGTAGCGTTTTTTCAGGAAGACGGCGGCAGCGATGGCGAGCGTTATCGTGCCGACGGCGTAGAGGTATTTTGACAGCAGGTTTTCGGGTTCTTCGGCGGGTGTTTCGTCGGCCTGCATGCGGGCCTGGAGTTGGCGGCGGCGTTCTTCAAATAAGGCCCGCTGTTCCTGTCGGGCGGTTTCGAGTTGCTCCTGGCGTTCTTTGGCAAGGGCTTCTTTTTCCTTCATCGTTCGGAGTCTTTGCTCTTCGGCGGCTTTACGTTTTTCGAGTGTTGCCTGGGCCTGCTGCTCGCGAGCCAACTGCTGCCTGCTCTTGAAGGCGTCCGGGGGGACGTTGGGCCAGTCGGGTTCGGTGAAGCTGACGACGACAAATGTCGGCGCCGGCGGCGGTGTGCGATTGGTGCGGGGGACGATCTTTTGCCGTTCGAATCTGACAATGCCGCGATTGGGCCTCTTGACGACTTTGCCGGCCTGACGCGTGGGGCCTTTTTCGTAGTACCATATCTGGGCGATAGTACTCACTTCGCGGTCGATAGGTTCGCCGAGAAGAAGCCTGACCTGGCGCGTGGTCATGTAAGGCTCCAGCTTCAGCCGCCAGTTGCGGGCGTCAGTCCATTTGGGCGCCTGCGCCGACGCCGCCGAACACAGCAGAACGATACATATAAGTGTCGATATTTTCATGTCCGCGACCCTGTCAAAAAGGCACTCTCAGCATCCGGGATTATAACGACTTTTTGGGGGTTGGCAATTGTTTTTAACTTCTTCGCGCACCCCCGGCGTCAGCGGGGGTTGACGAAAGGTGGGTGAGTATTGTACACTTTGTATTGGCAATTTAGCAGAAGGCTTTTATGAAACATTAGGAGAAAGGGACGATTATGACGATTAGTCGGCGCAGGTTTCTAAAGGGTATTGGAGCGGGTGTGTTTACAGTTGCGACGGGTTGTGCGTGGGGCCGCAAGCGTTCGGGTGGTGCTCCCGCCAACATTGTGTTGTGTATGGCCGACGACCAGGGCTGGGGCGATATGGCGTATAACGCCCATCCCGTGCTGAAGACGCCGCACTTTGATGCGATGGCGAAAGAGGCGCTTCGGTTTGACCGGTTTTATGCGGCGGCGCCGGTCTGCTCGCCGACGCGGGGCAGTGTCATGACCGGTCGTCATCCGAATCGGTTCGGATGTTTCAAGTGGGGGCGGTCGCTTCGGCCCCAGGAGGTGACCGTTGCCGAGGCGCTGAAGAAGGCCGGTTACGTAACCGGTCATTTCGGCA